>CP099823.1:0-94205 GCA_029851145.1 Candidatus Shikimatogenerans bostrichidophilus
TTAATTTAAATCTAATTTTATACATAAACCTTTTAATTCATTAATTAAAACATTAAATGATTCAGGTATATTAGGACTAGGTATTTTTTTACCTTTTATTATTGCTTCATAAGTTTTTGTTCTTCCTTTTATATCATCAGATTTAATAGTTAATAATTCCCTTAATATATTAGATGCTCCAAAAGCTTCTAATGCCCATACTTCCATTTCACCAAATCTTTGACCACCAAATTGAGCTTTTCCACCTAATGGTTGTTGTGTAATTAAAGAATATGGACCTATTGATCTAGCATGTAATTTATCATCTACCATATGATCTAATTTTAATATATATATTACACCTATAGTAATTTTTTTATTAAATTTTTCTCCTGTTTGACCATCATATAAATTAAATTGACTAAAATTTTTAATTTTAGCTTTTTTAGAATATTTATATATATATTTAATTGTATTTCCATTAAATACTGGAGTTGAAAAATTTTTTTTTAATTTATAACCTATTAAACCTAAAATTGATTCTAATACTTGTCCTATATTCATTCTTGAAGGTACACTTAATGGATTTAAAATTATATCTATAATAGTACCATCTTTTAAATAAGGCATATCTTCTACTCTAACAATTCTAGATATAACACCTTTATTACCATGTCTACCTGACATTTTATCTCCTACTTTTAATTTTCTTTTTTTAGCTATATAAACTTTAGCTATTTTAATAATATTATTAGGTAAAATATCACCTATTAATATATTATTTTTTTTTTTTTTATATATATTATAATATTTTTTTTTTTTTAAATTATAATTAATAAATATTTTTTTTATAATTAATATTTTTTTAAAATTTTTAATAAAATTATAAATTTTTAATTTATTATATAATATATTTTTAATAATTTTTTTATTAAAATAAATATTTTTTTTAAATTTAATTTTATTATTTATAATAATATTTTTTTTTATTATATTTTTTTTTAATATTGAATATATTTTTTTTATTAATAATTTATAAATTATTTTTTTTTTTTTTTTATATTTTTTTTTTAAATAAAATATTTTTTTTTTATAATTTTTTTTTTTTTTTTTTTTTTTTTTTTTTTTTTTTTTTTTTTTTTTTTTTTTTTTTTTTTTTTTTTTTTTTTNNNAATTTTTATTTTTTTTTTTTTTTTTATTTTTTTTAAATTTTTTTTTTTTTTTTTTTATATTTTTTTTTTAAATAAAATATTTTTTTTTTATAATTTTTTTTTTTTTTTTTTTTGAATAGATTTTAGTATCTATTACTACACCATATAAAGAATTATTAGCTTTTAATGAAACATCTTTAACATTAGTAGCTTTATCTCCAAAAATTGATTTTAATAATTTTTCTTCAGGTGTTAAATTATTTTTTTCTTTAGGTGTTATTTTTCCTATTAATATATCTCCAGGTTTAATATATGTTCCTACTTTAATTAGACCATTATTATCTAATTTTTTTTTTAATTTACTACTTATATTAGGTAAATTATTAGTAAATTCTTCTTTACCAAATTTTGTTTTTCTTAATTCTAATGAATATTCATCTATATGTATAGAAGTAAAAACATCATCTTTAATAATTCTACTAGAAACAATTATTGCATCTTCAAAATTATAACCTTTCCATGACATAAAAGCTACTAATAAATTTTTACCTAATGATAATTCATTATTTTTATTAGTAAAACCTTCACATAATAATTGGTTTTTTTTTATTTTTTCACCTTTTTTAATAATAGGTTTTAAATTAAAACAAGTATTTTGATTTGTTCTTTTAAATTTTTTTAAATAATGTATTGTATATTTTTTTTTAAAATTTATTAATTTTTTTTTTTTTGAATAATTATATTTAATAATAATTTTTTTAGAATCTACATATTTAACTATACCATTTTCTTTAGCTTTAATAAAATTTTTATAATCTAATACAACATTTTTTTCTAAACTTGTACCTACTATTGGAGGTTCTAATTTTAACAATGGTACTGATTGTCTCATCATATTTGATCCCATTAAAGATCTATTAGCATCATCATGTTCTAAAAAAGGTATTAAACCAGCTGATAAAGATACAATTTGATTATGAAAATAATCTATATAATTAATTTTTTTAAAATCTAATAATATATAATCATCATTTTTTCTAACAACAATTTTTTTTGTATTATTATTCTTATAAAAATATGGTGAAAAAATTTTATTTATCTCTTCTTCAGATGTTAAAAATACTTTTTTTTTTATTATTTTACCTTTTACAACTTTATTATATGGAGTTTCTAAAAAACCCATTTTATTAATATTAGAAAATATACATAATGATGTAATTAATCCTATATTAGGTCCTTCAGGAGTTTCAATAGGACATAATCTACCATAATGTGAATAATTTACATCTCTAGCTTCAAAACTTGCTCTTTCTCTTATTAAACCACCAGGTCCTAATAATGTTAATCTTCTTTTATGAGTTATTTCAGATAAAGGATTAGTTTTATCCATAAATTGAGATAATTGACTAGTACCAAAAAAAGAATTAATTATTGAAGTTAAAATTTTACTATTTATTAAATCAATAGGATATATATTTTTTTTTTTTTTATTAATAATATTAATTTTTTCTTTTATAATTTTTGACATTCTTAATAAACCAATATTAAATATTTGATATAATTGATCTCCTACAGTTTTTATTTTTCTATTTGATAAATGATCAATATCATCAACTTCTTTTTTTGAATTTATTAATTTTATTAAATAAATAATTATATTTTTAATATCTTTTTTTGTTAATACTTTAATTTTATATGATATATTTGTTTTTAATCTTATATTAATTTTATATCTTCCTATTTTACCTAAGTTATATTTTTTTTTAGAAAAAAATAATTTTTTTATAATTTTTTGTGCAGTTTTTTTATCAGGAGGATAAATATTTTTTAATTTTTTATATACATAAAATAAACATTTAGTATAAGATTTAATATAATCTTTATTTAAAATATTATTAATAATATTATATTTTATACTATTCTTTTTAAGTTTTTTTTTAATATAAATATATTTTATATTATTATTTAATAATAAATTAATTTTTT
Organism: Candidatus Shikimatogenerans bostrichidophilus; assembly: GCA_029851145.1. Taxonomy (GTDB): domain Bacteria; phylum Bacteroidota; class Bacteroidia; order Flavobacteriales; family Blattabacteriaceae; genus Shikimatogenerans; species Shikimatogenerans bostrichidophilus_E. The sequence continues at coordinate 3,117 of CP099823.1, forward strand.
CTTTATCTATTATTTTATCTTTTTTTATTAATATTTTTTTATTTGATGTTTTTATATCAAAAATACTTTTTTTATTTTTTATATTATAAATATTATTTTTATTTATTTTATATTTTTTATATAAATTTAAAATAAACATTATATCTTTATCTTTTTTATATCCTATAGCTCTTAAAAATACTATTAATGGTATTTTTTTTTTTCTATCTATACAGATATATATAACATTATTAATATCAGTAATAAATTCTATCCATGATCCTTTTAAAGGTATTATTCTTGCATAATATAATTTAACACCATTTAAATTACTAAAATAACTAAAAAAAATACCTGGTGATCTATGTAATTGATATACTATAACTCTTTCAGCTCCATTAAATATAAAAGATGCATTATTAGTCATATATGGACAATTACCTAAAAAAACTTTTTGTATAATAGATTTTTTTTTTTTATAATTTTTTAATTTTAATTTTATTTTTATTGATACATTATATGTTAAACCTTTTTTTTTACATTCTTCTATAGTATATTTAGGAGGATCTATATAATAATTTAAAAAAGTTAATTTAATATTTTTTTTTTTATTATATATTGGAAATATATTTTTAAAAATTTTAAATATTTTTTTTTTTTTTTTATTTATAGTTTTTAAACTAAAAAATTTATTAAAAAATTTAATTTGTAATTTTAATAAATTAGGATATTTTATTTTATACTCTTTTTTTGAAAAATTTATTCTTGTATTTCTATACATTTAAAAAAATTTTATATATTTTTATTTTATTTCTATTTCAGCTTCTACTTTTTTAAATTCTTCTTGTATTTTTTTAGCTTCTTCTAATTTTATTGATTTTTTTATTAAACTAGGTATATTGTCAATACATTTTTTAGATTCAGTTAGACTTAAACCAGTTATTGTTTTTATTAATTTAATAACTGGTAATTTTATACTACTAATAGATTTTAAATAAATATCTACTACTGATTTAATAGATTTATTATTTGAATTATCTATTTTATTTTTATCATTAGTATTATTATTATTATTATTATCAATAGTATTTTTTTTATCTAAAATATTATTATTAATATTATTATATTTTATACCATATTTTTTTTCTAATATTTTAGAAATTTCATTAATTTCTTTTATTTTTAAATTTACTAATTTTTTTGCTATATCATTTAATTTTTTCATTTTTTTTATTTTTTAATATTTCTATTAATTTTAAAAAATTAATAATTTTATAATTAAAATTTAAAAATATAAAATTATTAAATTTTTTTTTTAAATTTAATATTAATTCTTTTATTAAATCTTCTTTAGATTTAATATAACATAAAAGATTTAAATTTTTATCACCATAAAATAATTTATTATTAATAAATGCTACTTTTAAAATAGGATAATAACTTTTATTAAAATATATTTTATTATCTTTTATTATTTTAGCTGATATATTAATATTTTTAGAAAACATAATATAACTGTTTTTAACTAAATATGGTGATATTTTATTAATTTTTTTTTTAAATATTATTTTTAATAATGTATTTTTAATATTAATAATCTTTATATTATTAAAATAACATTTTTTTCTAAAATTAAATAATTGACTACTGTTATATTTATATATATCAATAATATAAAAATTATTATATTTTTTAAATAATTTATTAATTTTTATTATTATTTTTTTTTTTTTTTTTTTATTAATCATTTTAAAAATTAAATAATAATTTAAAACTTGGACTCATTGTACTTGATAAATATATATTTTTAATTAAAAAATTATTATATTTTTTTTTTAAAAAAATAAATTTTTTTATAATATATTTTAAATTTTTAATTAATTTATTATTATTATATGATATTTTTCCTATTGTTAAATTAATAATTTTATTATTAATAATATTAATTAATATTTTTTTACTTTCTATTATTTCTTTAACTTTATCATATGGATTATTAGTTATTGTATTATTATCTAAATTAGGCATTAATCCTTTTTTACCTAAAATTTTACCTAATTTTAATAATTTTGGCATGTAATATTTAGTAGTAATAATAATATCAAATTTAGTCCATTTTTTTTCTTTTATCATGTTTATATATTTTTTACCACCTATATAATCTATATTAAATTTTTTAAATTTATTTCTTATATTTTTAGGTATTAATAATAAAATTTTTTTTTTTTTACCATTACTATATGGTAATTTAAAATATTCTTTTATAATAATATTTTTTTTTTTTTTAAATATTAAATTAATATATAAATCAATAGAAGAATCAAAATTAACAAAATTAATTTTTTTTAAAATTTTAAATATATTATCAATATTATATTCTTTTTTAATATTATTATCTTTAAATAATTTTTTTAATTTTTTATGTTTTATTTTTTTTATTTTCATTATTTTTTATATTAATACCTAAAGATTTTAATGTTCCTATAATCATTGAAATAGCTGATGATAATTTTAAACAATTTAAATCTGACATTTTATATTTAGCTATTTTTTTAACATCTAATAAATTTATTTCACCTATTATTATTTTTTTTGGTTCTTTAGATCCTTTTTTAATATTTAAAATATCAAATATTTTATTTTTAATACTTTGTTTCTTAATTTTAAATTTAAATGTTTTATCATTATAAATTTTTATTATAACAGGTAAAATTATATTATTATATTTTTTATTATTAGTTTTTTTATTAAATTTTTTACAAAATTCCATAATATTTATACCAACTGAACCTAAAGATGGTCCTATTGGTGGTGATGGATTAGCATTACCACCTTTTATATTTAATTTTAATATTCTTATAATATTTTTCATTTTTTTTTAATTATTTTTTATAAATTTTTTGTATTTGATTAATTTTTAATTTTATTATAATTTTTCTACTTAATATTATTACTGATAATTCTACTATATTTTTTTTTTTATATATATTTTCAATAATACCATTTAAATTTTTAAAAACACCATATTTAATTTTTACATTTTCTCCTATTTTATAATCAATTAATAAATTATTATCTTTTTCTTTAAATGTATTATATTTATAATAATTATTAATTATATTATTAATTTCATTATCATTTAATGGTAATGGTAAATTATTTATTCTTTCATTTAAAAAATATAATACACCATTTATATTTTTTATTTTATATAATATTTTTTCATTTAAAAAAATATTTATTATTAAATAACCAGGATAAAAATTAATTTTTAATAATTTTTTTTTACCATTAATTATTTTAATTTCTTTTTTAACAGGTATAAAAAATTTTACTAAAAATTTCATTTTTTTTTTTAAATTTAATATTTTTTTTTTAATTATTTTTTCTAAACCATTTTTTATTTTTAAAATATACCATTTATTATTATTTAATATTTTCATTATTTTAAAATATTATTATTAATAAAATAAATTTATAATAAAACACGGATGATAAGATTCGAACTTATAACCTTCGATTTTGGAGATCGAAACTCTACCATTGAGCTACATCCGTTTCTTATATATATATAATATTAATATTATATTTTATATTATAAATATAATTATTTAATTAATTTTATAATTTTACCAGCTCCTACAGTTTTACTACCTTCTCTAATAGCAAATTTTAATCCTTTATTTATAGCTATTGATTTTTGTAATTTTACTTTTATATTAACATTATCACCAGGCATAATCATTTCTATACCTTTATCTAAATAAATAGTACCTGTAACATTAGTAGTTCTTAAATAAAATTGAGGTTTATATTTATTATAAAAAGGAGTATGTCTACCACCTTCTTCTTTTTTTAAAATATATATTTTAGCTTTAAAATATTTATATTGTTTTAAACTTTTAGGTTCACAAATAACCATTCCTCTTTTTATTTGATTTTTTTCTATACCACGTAATAATATACCTACATTATCACCAGCTTCACCTCTATCTAATATTTTTTTAAACATTTCAATACCAGTAACAGTAGTTTTAATTATTTTATTCATACCTATACATTCTACATTATCACCTATTTTAATAATACCACTTTCAATTTTTCCAGTACATACTGTACCTCTACCAGTAATTGTAAATATATCTTCAATAGACATTAAAAATGGTTTATTAATTTCTCTTATAGGATCTATAAAATAATTGTCTATTTTATTCATTAAAGTTAATATATCATTCATATATTTTTCTTCACCATTTAATGCTTTTAAAGCTGATCCTTTTACAATAGGTATATTTTTTTCATTATAACCATATAAATTTAATAATTCTTTAGTTTCTAATTCTACTAAATTTATTAATTCTTTATCATTAATTAAATCTATTTTATTTAAAAATACTATTATTTTAGGAATACCAACTTGTTTAGCTAATAATATATGTTCTCTAGTTTGTGGCATTGGGCCATCAGTAGCTGATACTACTAAAATAGCACCATCCATTTGAGCAGCACCAGTAATCATATTTTTTATATAATCAGAATGACCAGGACAATCAATATGTGCATAATGTCTTTTTTCAGTTTCATATTCAATATGTGAAGTATTTATAGTAATACCTCTTTCTATTTCTTCAGGTGCATTATCAATAGAATTAAATTTTTTTTCTACTGCTAATCCTTTTTTAGCTAAAACTTTAGTAATAGATGCTGTTAATGTAGTTTTACCATGATCTACATGACCAATAGTACCAATATTTAAATGTGGTTTATCACGTTTAAATTTTTCTTTTGACATTTTATAAATTTTTTTATTATTATTTTATTAAATTAATAGCGGGAAACGGGAATTGAACCCGTATTTTCAGTTTGGAAAACTGATGTTTTGCCAATTAAACTATTCCCACATTATATTATTTAATTTTAATTAATATTAATGGGGAGAGTAGGATTCGAACCTACGAAGATTATTAATCAACAGATTTACAGTCTGTCCTCGTTAACCACTTGAGTATCTCCCCTATTTTTTAATTATTATTATAAAATTTAATATTTAATTTAAAAATAAAATATCTATAATTAAATTATTAAATAATATTTAAATTTATTATTAAAAATATAATTAATTTATTTTTAATTTAAATATAATTATTATAAATAGCCGACGGAGGGATTTGAACCCCCGACAACGAGATTACAAATCACGTGCTCTACCAACTGAGCTACGTCGGCATAAAATATATAAATAAATATAAAATATTTTTAATATTTTATATATTTTTATATTATATAAATCATATAATAATATATAATAATATATAATAAAAATAATATGAAATATAATTTTAAAAAAATAGAAAAAAAATGGAAAAAAAAACATAAATTAATAGATTTTTTAAAAAAAAAAAAAAAAAAAAAAAAATATTATATATTAAATATGTTTCCTTATCCTTCTGGATATGGTTTACATATTGGACATACAATAGGGTATATTTTTTCTGATATTATTTTAAAATATAAAATTAGTAAAAATTATAATGTTTTTAATCCTTTTGGATTTGATTCTTTTGGTTTACCAGCTGAACAATTTTCTATATCTACTGGTAAACATCCTAGTATAATTATTAATAAAAGTATTAAAAATTATAAAAAACAAATTAAAAATTTAGGAATATTTTATAATTTTAATAGTGAAATAATTACTAGTAAAAGTATTTATTATAAATGGACACAATTTATTTTTATAAAATTATTTAATTCATGGTATAATAAAAATAATAATAAAGCTGAAAATATAAAAACATTAATAAATTTAAATAAAAAAAAATTTTATAAATTTAAAAAAAAAGAAAAATTTATTTTTTTAAATAAACATAGATTAGTATATTTAAAAAATAGTTATGTTAATTGGTGTCCATATTTATCTACTGTATTAGCTAATGATGAAATAGAAAATGGTAAAAGTATAAGAGGTGGTTATAATATAATTAAAAAAAAAATGTTACAATGGCATTTAAGAATTACTAAATATAATAATAGATTATTAAATGATATTAATATTTTAAAATGGCCTAAAAAAATAAAAAATAGTCAAATAAAATGGATTGGTAAAAAAAAAATTTTTTTATTTAAAATAAAAACAAATTTAGGAGAAATAAAAATTTATAATAAAAAAAAAAGTAAAAATATTAATATTATTATTTTTAATATATTAAATAATAATATTAAATTTTTTAAAAAAAATATTAAAAATAATAAAAAAAAAATTTTTAATTTAACATTAAAAAAAATTTTAAATAAAAAAAAAAATTATTTTATAAAAATTAAAACTAATTTATATAATAAAAAAAAAAAAAAAATTATATTTTATATTACTAATTATTATAATAATAGTTTTTTAAATAATATTTATATAATAAAAAATAATTATAATATAATTAAAAAAAAAAATATTATTTTAAAATTAAATTTAAAAAAAGATTTTAATATTAATGAAATTTTATTTAAAAAAAAAATAAAATCTAAAAATTATTTTAATTTAAAAGATATAGTTTTTTCTAGACAAAGATATTGGGGTGAACCTATACCTATTTATTATAAAAATAATATACCATATAATATAAATATTAAATATTTACCATTAAAATTACCTTATTTTAAAAAATATAAAAAATTAAAAGATAATTGTAAATGGGCATGGAATAAAAATATTAATAAAATAGTAAATAATAATTTAATAGATAATAAAAATATTTTTCCTTTAGATACTGATACTATGCCAAGTTTTGCAGCTTCTAATTGGTATAATATAAGATTTATAGATCCTAAAAATAAAAAAAATATAGTAGATAAAAAAAAAATAAAATATTGGAATAATGTAGATTTATATATAGGTGGTTCTGAACATACTAATGGTCATTTATTATATTCAAGATTTTGTCATAAATTTTTATATGATATTAATATTATAAATTTTAATGAACCATTTAAAAAATTTATAAATCAAGGTATTATATTATATAAATCTTTTTTTATATTTAAATTAAAAAATAAAAATAAGTTTATTTCATTAGAAAAAATAAAAAATTATAAAAAAAATGAATTATTAAAAATATATATTAGTAAAAAATTTATTATTAATAAAAAAAATTTAAATATTAAATTATTTAAAAAAAAAGAAAATATATATAAAAATTATTTTTTTGAAAAAAAAAAAAATTTTATATGTAAAACTAAAATTGAAAAAATGTCAAAATCAAAATTTAATATAGTAAATCCTAATTATATAATTAAAAAATATGGTATTGATGTATTTAGGTTATATATAATATTTTTTGGACCATTTAATGAAAAAAAAATATGGAATATAAAAAAAATTAATGGTATAAAAAGATTTATAAAAAAAATATGGAATATATATTATGAAAAAAAAATATATAATTTAAAAATATTAAGAATAGATAAATATTTAATTAATAATTTAATATTTAAAATAGAAAAAAATTTTAAAAAAAAAAAATTTAATTTATCTATAAGTTATTTTATGATTTTTATAAAAAAAATTAAAAAATATAAAATAATAAATAAAAAAATTTTTTTAATTTTTTTAAAATTATTTTCTTTTTTTAGTCCTTATATATCTGAAGAAATTTGGTTTTTAATGGGTAAAAAAAAAAGTATTTTTTTTGAAAAATTTCCTAAAATAAATTATAAATATATAAATAAATATTATAAATATATTATAATGATAAATAATAAAAAAAAATTAATTTTAAAAATTAAAAAAAAAAATAATAAAAAAAAAAAAATTATTAATAAAGTAAATAAAATTTTATTTAAAAAAGAAGATATAAAAAAAATAAAAAATATAATATATAAAAAAAATAAAATATTAAATTATTTAATTTAATTTTTATTATAATTTTTATATATATATGTTAATGCTACTCCTATGCTATCACTAAAATCATAATTTTTGCTATAATTTAAATTTTTATTAAATATTTTATTTATTTTATTTTTTAATTCTAATTTTGTAGAATTACCATATCCTGTAATTAATAATTTTATTGTTTTAGGAGAATATTCAATTATAGATAATTTATTATGTATTGTAGCTAATATTATAGCACTTTGACATTGTATTTGTCTTTTTAATGATTTAACATTTTTACCTAAAAATGATGATTCCATAGCAATAATATTAGGTTTATAATATTTTATAATTTTATTTATTTTTTTATATAAATAATACATTTTTTTTATATAATTATATTTTTTTTTAAATTTTATTTCTTTTATATATTTTATAATAATTTTTTTTTTTTTTGTATATTTTAATATTGATAATCCAGTAATGTAAAAACCAGGATCTATACCTAGTATTATTATATTTTTATTATTCATTATATATATAATAAATATATATTATTTAAATAAACAATAATTTATTATTATTAATTAAATAATAAATAAAAAATTTTATATGAAAAAAAAAAAAAAAAATATACATTTTTTATTAAACTATGATTTTGAATATTATAATAATAATAATAATATACCTTTAATAAAAATTAATAAAAAAAAAATTAAAAAAAATAAAAATATTAATATTCCTAATATTATTAAAATTTTTTTAATAAAAGATATTATATTATTTCCTAATACAATTATACCAATATTAATTAAAAACGTTAATTATATAAATTATATAAATAAATTATTTTTAAAAAAAAAATATTTAGGTATAATAACAAGAAAAAATAAAATAAAAGTTTATGATATTGGTAATATATGTTTAATATTAAAAATATTTAAAATTAATAATAAAAATTTTATAATTTTGTTAAAAACTATAAAAATTTTTAAAATTAAAAAATTAATAAATAATAAAAATAAAATATTAAAATCTAAAATTATTATTTTAAAAAATATTAAATGTAAAAATAAAAATAAAGAAAAAATATTTTTAAATATTATTAAAGAATTATCTATAAAAATTATTAAAAATAATTTAAGTATTACTAATGAATTAATATTATTAATTAATAATATTTATGATTTATCATTGTTAATAAATTTTATAACTATAAATTATAATATTAATTTTAAAAAAAAACAAAAAATATTAAGAGAAAATAATATTAAAAAAAAATCTATTATTTTAATAAAATATTTGAATTATGAATATAATAATATTAAATTAAAAAAAAATATTCAAAAAAAAGTTATTAATGATATTAATAAACAACAAAAAGAATATTATTTAAATCAACAATTAAAATTTATACAAAAAAAATTAGGTTATTTTATTTTAGATAAAGAATTAAAAAAATTAAAAAATAAATCTAAAAAAAAGAATTGGTCTAATAAAGTTAATAAACATTTTAATAATGAATTTAATAAATTAAAAACTATTAATAATCAAATGCCTGAATATAATATGTTAAAAAGTTATTTAGAATTTATGATAAATTTACCATGGAATAAATATTCTAAAGATAATTTTAATTTAAAAAAAGCAATTTTAATTTTAAATAAGAATCATTATGGTTTAGAAAATATTAAAAATAGAATATTAGAATATTTATCATTATTAAAATTAAAAGGTAATATGAAAGCTCCTATTTTATGTTTTTTTGGTCCTCCAGGTGTTGGTAAAACATCATTAGGTAAATCAATATCAGAAGTATTACATAGAAAATATGTTAGAATGTCATTAGGTGGTATACATGATGAATCAGTAATAAGAGGACATAGAAAAACTTATGTAGGTGCTATGCCAGGAAGAATATTACAATTAATAAAAAAAATAGGTACTTCTAATCCTGTATTTGTTTTAGATGAAATAGATAAAATTAGTTTAGGTGGTTATAATGGTGATCCTTCAGCAGCTATGTTAGAAGTTTTAGATCCAGAACAAAATAATAATTTTTATGATAATTATTTAGAAGTTGGTTATGATTTATCAAAGGTTTTATTTATTGCAACTGCTAATTCTTTAAATAATATTAATAAAGCATTATTAGATAGAATGGAAATTATTAATATTAGTGGTTATAATATAGAAGAAAAAATAAATATAGCTAAAAAATTTTTATTACCTAAAAAAATTAAAGAAAATGGATTTAAAAGTAATTTTTTAAATATTACAAATAAAAAATTTAAAATAATAATAGAAAATTATACTTATGAATCAGGTATAAGAAATTTAGAAAGATGTATAAATAGAATAATAAGTTATACTGCTAAAAATATAGTAATGAAAAAAAGATATAAAAAAAATATAAATTTTAAATATATTCAAAAAGTTTTAGGTTATTCTAATAATATAAAAAAATATAAAAAAAATAATGATTTTGGTATTAGTATAGGATTAGCATGGACTAATTTAGGTGGTGATATTATATATATTGAATCATGTTTATTAAAAGGTAAAGGTGAAATAACTATAACAGGAAATATAGGTAAAATAATGAAAGAATCTATTATTATAGCTATAAAATATATAAAATCTAATTATAAAATATTAAATATTAATTATAAATTATTTATTAATTATAGTGTACATTTACATATACCAGAAGGTTCAATACCTAAAGATGGTCCATCAGCAGGTATAACTATATTAATAGCTTTAATATCATTATATACTAAAAAAAAAATTAAATCATATTTAGCAATGACTGGAGAAATAACTTTAAAAGGTAAAATTTTAGAAGTAGGTGGTATTAAAGAAAAAATTTTAGCAGCTAAAAGAGCATATATTAATAATATAATATTACCTAATGATAATAAAAAAGATATTTTAAATATTAATAAAAAATATTTATTAGATTTAAAATTTTATTATGTTAAAAATGTTAAAGATGTAATTAAATTATCTTTTAATAATGAAAAATAAAAAAAAAATTAAATATATTATAACATCAGCATTTCCTTATACTAATGGTAATTTACATATAGGTCATTTATCAGGAGTTTTTATACCAGCTGATATATATTATAGATATTTAAAAAGTTTTAATAAAAAAGTATTATTTTTATCTGGTTCAGATGAAAATGGATCTTCTATTGTTATTGAATCAATAAAAAAAAAAAAAAAAATTATAGATTTAGTTAATAAATATCATATTTATATTAAAAAATATTTAAAAAAATTTAATATTTTATTAAGTAATTATTATAGAACTTCTGATAAAAAACATCATTTATTAGTAAAAAAAATTTTTAAAAAATTATATTATAATAATTTATTTATTTTAAAACAAAATAAACAATATTATGATAAATATCATAATCAATTTTTAGCTGATAGATATGTAATTGGTATATGTCCATTTTGTAAAGAAAAAAAAGTATTTTCTGATCAATGTAATAAATGTGGTAATTTAATAAAAGATAATAAAATTATAAAACCAATATCAATATTAAGTAATAAAAAACCTATTTTTAAAAAAACTTATAATTTATTTTTTTTATTTAAAAAAGAAAAAAAATATATTAAAAAATTAATAAAAAATTTTAAAAATAAAAAATTTAAAAAAAATATTATTAATACAATGAAATCATTTTTAAAATCTAATTTAATTGATAAATCAATAACTAGAGATTTAAAATGGGGTGTTGATGTGCCTATTAATAATAAAATTTTTAAAGATAAAAAAATATATGTTTGGTTTGAAGCATTAATTGGTTATTTAAGTTCTACAATAGATTATGATATAAAAAATAAAACTAATTGGTATAAATATTGGAAAAATAAAAATACTAAATTAATAATGTTTATAGGTAAAGATAATATTTTTTTTCATTCAATATTATTACCTATTATTTTAAATAGATATAATAAAAAATTTATATTACCTAGTAATATACCAGCTAATGAATTTTTAAAATTAGAAGGTAAAAAAATTTCAACTTCTAATAATTGGGCTATTTGGTTACATGAATATTTAAAGTATTTTCCTAAAATGCAAGATATTTTAAGATTTTCTTTAATTATGGATATGCCTGAAAATAAAGATACTAATTTTACTTGGAAAAAATTTCAAATATATAATAATTCTATTTTAATAGGAATAATAGGAAATTATTTTAATAGAGTAGTAGTATTAATAAATAAATATTATAATGGAAGAATACCAAATAAAAATAATAAATATTTAGATAATATTGATAAAATTATATTAAAAAAAATAAATAAATATACTATTAAAATATTTAATTTTATAAAAAAATTTAAATTTAAATTATCATTGTATTATTTTATAAAATTATCTAAATTAGGAAATAAATATTTATCATATAAAGAACCTTGGAAAATTAAAAATAAAAAAAAAATTGATAATATATTATTTATATCTTCTCAAATTATAGGTTATATTAGTTTTTTATCTTATTATTTTTTACCTAAAACACATAAAATTTTTTTAAAAATTATTTCAATAAAAAAATGTGATTTTAATATTTTAAAAAAAAAAAAATTTATATTTAAAAAAAATCATAAAATTAATAAAAATAAAATTATTTTTAGAAAAATAACTAATAAAGAAATTTTTAAACAAATTAAAATAATTAAAAATAATGAAAATAAAAAAATATTATAGTCAATATTTTTTAAATAATAAAATTATAATTAATAAAATTATTAATAATTTAAAAAAATTTAAAAATAATTATGATTGTATATTAGAAATAGGTCCTGGTTATGGTAGTTTAAGTAATAAATTAATAACTTTAAATAAAAAAATTATTTTAATAGAAATAGATAAAGATTTAGTAAATATTTTAAAAAAAAAATTTATAAAAATTAAAAATAATATTATACATAAAGATATATTAAAATGTAAACTAAAAAAATTTGGTTATAAAAAATATTATATTATTGGTAATTTTCCATATAATATATCTAAAAAATTATTATTTTGGATTATTAAAAATAAAAATTATATTGTTGAATGTTTAGGTATGTTTCAAAAAGAATTAGTTAATAGTATTATTGCTAAAAAAGGTAAAATAAAAACTAAATTATCAGTTTTTTTACAAATATATTTTAAATTAAAAAAATTATTTAATATTAAAAATATTAATTTTTATCCTATTCCTAAAGTTAATTCTTCTGTTATAAAAATAACAAATAAAAATTATAATTTAAAAATAAAAAATAAAAATAATTTTTTTAATTTTATTAAAGAATGTTTTAAACATAAAAGAAAAATTATTAAAAATTCATTATCAAATATAATAAAAATTAATAATAAAATTATTATAAATAATAATCTTTTTTATAAAAGAGCTGAAGAATTAAAATTAAAAGATTTTATTTATTTATATAATTTTATTTATAATAATAATTAATATGTTTTTAATAAAATATTATAATGATTATAATAGTATTATTAGTATTATAGGATTAAGTAATGTTGGTAAATCTTTAATTTTTAATTTTATAATAAAAAAAAATAAATCTATTGTTAATAATAAATTACAATATACAAGAAAAATTATTTTAAGTAAATTAAATATTAATAATAAATCTATTTTATTAATAGATAATCCTGGATTTTTAATAAAAACTAAAAAATTATTACATTTATTATTTAATAAATATATATATGAATCAATAAATAATTCTAATATATTATTTTATGTTACTAATAATAAAAATTATAAATATGATTTTTATTATTTTAAAAAAAATTTTTTTTTAAATAAAAAAATTATTTTATTTTTTTTATATAAAAAAAATAAAATAATAAATAGTTTATATTATAAATATATTAAAAAAAAAAATATTTTATTTTTAAATAAAAAAAAAATAATTAACAATAATAATATTTATTATAAAAATATAATAAAAATTATTAATAATAATATTAAAAATGTAAAAAATATAAAATTTAATTACAAATATAATATTATTTATAATAAATATTTTAAAATTAATGAAATTATTAGAAATAATATATATTTATTGTATAAAAAAGAAATACCTTATTCTACAGAAATAATAATAGAAAAAATAGTAAAATTAAAAAATAAATTAAATATTTTATGTTTAATTTATTTAGAAAAAAAATCTCAAATTAAAATATTAATTGGTAAAAATGGAAAAATGATAAATAAATTAAGTTTAAATAGTAGAAATGATATAAAAAAAAAATATAAAAATAAATATAAATTAATTTATATTAAATTTTATATAAAAATTAATAAATGGACTAATTCTTATGAATTTTTAAATAAATTTGGATATTATTAATATAATAAATATATAATATGAATATAGTAATTATAAAATGTATAAATAATAATTATAAATATATAATAAATTCTTTAAATAAAATAGGTATTAATCCAAATATTACTGATAATATTAATAAAATTAAAAATTCTGATAAATTAATAATTTATAGTTTTTATAGTATAAAAAAAATTATAAAAATTATTAAAAAAAAAAAATTATATGATATAATTTATAATTTAAAACAACCAGTATTAGGTATATCTAATGGATTTCATATATTATGTACTAATTATTATAAAATAAAATGTTTAAATATTTTTAAAAATACTAATATAAAAAAAATTTATAATTTAAATAAAAAAAAAAAATATAATATAGGATGGAATAAAATTTATCATAATAATGATGAAAAAATATTTTATAAATTAAAAAATAATTTTATACAATATTTTATAGATTATAATTATGTTAAAATAGGCGCTTATTGTACTTCTCATACTAATAATATTGTTTCATATAGTTCATCGTTAAAAAGAAAAAATTTTTATGGTTTACAATTTCATCCTGAAATGTCAGGTTTATATGGTGAAAAAATATTAAAAAATTTTATTTATTTAATTTAAAATAATTTAATGTAAAATATATAATATATATTATAAATTTTAATTTTTTAAAAAAAAAAAAAAAAAATATGAATAAAAAAATTAAAAAAATTAAAAAAAATAATTATAAATATGGTTTTTATACTAATATAAAATCAAAAACTTTTCCATTAGGAATAAATAAAAAAATTATAAAAAAAATATCTAAAATTAAATCTGAACCAAAATGGATAAAAAATTTAAGATTAAAAGCTTTTAAATATTGGAAAAAATTAAAATATCCTAATTGGTCAAATTTAAATTATAAAAAAATTAATTTTAATTTTATAAGTTATTTTTCTAAAATTATTAATAATAAAAAAAAAAATAATAAAAAAATTATTAATACAGTTAAAAAATTAAATTTACCTATTAATAATAAAAAAAAAAAAGTAGCTATTGATTTTATTTTTGATTCTATTAGTTTAAAAACAACATATAAAAATATATTAAATAAAAAAGGTATTATTTTTTGTTCTTTTAATGAAGCTTTAAAAAAACATAGTAATTTAGTTAAAAAATATATAGGTACAGTTGTTCCATATAAAGATAATTTTTATTCTTGTTTAAATACATCAGTTTTTTCAGATGGTTCATTTTGTTATATACCTAAAGGTGTAAAATGTCCTATTGAATTATCAAGTTATTTTAGAATAAATAATAATTTAATTGGACAATTTGAAAGAACCTTAATAATTGTTGATGAAGGTGGTTATTTAAGTTATTTAGAAGGATGTACAGCGCCAATTAGAGTAAATAATCAAATACATGCTGCAGTAGTTGAATTAATAGCTTTAAAAAATTCTACTATTAAATATTCAACAATACAAAATTGGTATTCTGGAAATAATAAAGGAATAGGAGGAATATATAATTTTGTAACTAAAAGAGGAGTATGTTATGATAATGCTAAAATTACATGGTTACAAATAGAAAAAGGTTCAGCATTAACTTGGAAATATCCTTCATGTATTTTAAAAGGTTATAAATCAATAGGTAATTTTAAATCAATATCTTTTACTAAAAATTTTCAACAAATAGATACAGGTACAAAAATGATACATTTAGGTAAAAAATCAAAAAGTACTATAATATCAAAAAGTATATGTTTAGATAATTCTATAAATACATATAGAGGATTAGTTAAAATTAATAGAAAATCTAAAAAATCTAAAAATTTTACTCAATGTGATGCTTTATTAATAGGTAATAAATGTATATCTAATACTTTACCTTATATTATAGTTGAAAATTCTAATTCAATAGTTGAACATGAATCAGTAATTTCTAAAATTGAAGATGAACAAATATTTTATTGTAATCAAAGAGGTATAAATAAAGAAAAAGCATTGACAATAATAATAAATGGATTTAGTATGGATATAATTAAAGATTTACCATTAGAATTTTTTTTAGAAGCAAAAGATTTATTTAAAATAGATTTTAAAAATTCAGTAGGTTAAAATTTAAAAAATAAAAAAAATGTTAAATATTAATAAATTATATGTAAAAATAAATAAAAAAATAATAATTAAAAATTTAAATTTAAAAATTAAAAAAAATAATATTCATATATTAATGGGTCCTAATGGTTCGGGTAAAAGTACTTTATCTTATGTTATAACAGGAAAACCAAAATATAAAATAATAAATGGTAAAATAATATTTAATAAAAAAAAAATAAATAATTTATTACCTAATAAAATTTCTAAATTAGGTATATTTTTAACATTTCAATATCCAATTGAAATTAATGGTATAACAATGTATAGTTTTTTAAAAAATTTAATAAAAAAAAAAAAAAATAAATTAAAAATAATTAAAAAAAATTTAAAAAAATTAAAAATAAATAAAGAATATTTAAAACGTTATTTTAATGTTGGATTTTCAGGTGGTGAAAAAAAAAAAAATGAAATATTACAAATGTTAATTTTAAAACCTAAATTTATAATTTTAGATGAAATTGATTCAGGATTAGATATAGATACATTAAATTTAATATTTAAAATAATTAAAGAATATTTATTTTTAAATAAAAATAGTTCGTTGTTAATAATAACACATAATACAAATATTATTAATTATATTAATGCTTCTTTTATACATATATTATATAATGGTAAAATTATATTAACTAGTAATAAAATAAAAAAAACAATTAATTATATTAATAAATATGGTTATAATAATATAAAAAATATTAAATTATTATGATTTTAAAAAATTTTTTTTTTAAAAAAGATTTTAAAATTTTAAAAAAAGATAAAAAAATAAATTTTATTATAAAAAAAATAATAAATTTTAAAAAAAAAAAAATTGAAGACTATAAATATTCAAAAATAAAAAATATTAAAATAAATAAATATTTTTTTATAAAAAAAATTAATAAAATTAAAAATATTAATTATAATAAAAAAATAATAAATTTATTTTTTATTAATGGTTTATATTATAAATATATAAATAATATTAATAATAATATAAAAATTTTAATAAAAAATATTAAAATAGAAAATTTAAAAAATTTTTATTTTTTTTTAAAAAAATATAATTATTATACATTATTTAGTTTAATATTTTCTTATTTAAATAAAAATAAATGTTATTTAATATATATAAAAAATAAATATAAAAAAAAAAAAAAAATTAATTTAAATTTAAATTTTATTTATAAAGAAAAAAAAAATATTATAAGTAATATTAATATTTTTATTTTTATAGATAAAAATATAATATTAAAAATAAATGAAAAATATAAAATTATATATAATAAAAAAAAAATTAAAATATTAAATAATATATTAATTAATATTATAATAGATAAAAAAAGTAAAATATTTTTTTTTAGATTTAAGAAAAAAAAAATAAAAACAATAAATAATTTATATATTTTTCAAAAAAAATTTAGTAAATTTTTTTTATTTGATTTTTTTTTAAATGAAAAACATATAATAAATAATTTATATATTAATTATTTAAATAATAATTCATTAACAAGAATATATAATATAATATTATCTAATAATAATAATATTATAGAGAATAATATTATTATTAATAATAATTTTAATTTTTGTAATAATAAACAATATTATATAGGTTTGTATAATGATAATTCATATATAATTAATAATGGTATAATTAATATTAAAAATAAAACAAAAAATAATATTTCATTACAAAATTATAAAAATTTTATTTTATCAAATAAAGTATTTTTATTTACTAAACCACAATTAAATATTAATTCTAATAATGTTAAATGTAATCATGGTTTAATAATAGGTAAAATTGATAATAACATTATAAATTATTTATTAAATAGAGGTATTAATAAAAATAAAAGTAAAATAATTTTTTTTTTATCAATTTTTAATAAAATATTAAATAATAAAAATATTAAAAATAATAAAAAAATAAAAAAAAATATTAAAAATAAAATTAAATTAATTTTAAATTAAAAAATGTTTGTAAATAAAGAAATAAAAAAAATAAGAGATAATTTTCCTATTTTAAAAACTAAATATAATAATTATCCTTTAATTTATTTTGATAACGCATCTACTACTCAAAAACCAAAAATTTTAATAAAAAAATTAAAATATTATTATTATAATTATAATTCTAATATTTATAGAAGTAATAATAATATTAGTAAAAAATCTACTTTTTTTGTAGAAAAATGTAGAAAAGTTATTAAAAATTTTATAAATGCATCTAGTAGTAAAGAAATAATTTTTACTAAAGGTACTACTGAATCAATAAATTTATTATCAATAATATTAAAAAATATTTTTAATAAAAATGATGAAATTATAATATCAATATTAGAACATAATTCTAATATAATACCATGGCAAATATTATGTAAAAAAAAAAAATTAAAATTAATATTTTTAAAAATTAATAATAAATATAATATATCAATTAAACAATTAAAAAAAAATATAAATAAAAAAACTAAATTAATATCATTAACACATATTTCTAATGTTTTTGGTACTGTTTTACCTATTAAAAATATTGTTAAAATTATAAAAAATAAAAATAAAAAAATAATTATTATATTAGATGGAGCTCAATCTATAGCACATATTCCTATTGATGTTAAAGATTTAAATATTGATTTTTTTGTTTTTTCAGTACATAAAATTTATGGTCCTACTGGTTTAGGTATATTATATGGTAAAAAAAAAATATTAAATAATTTACCACCTTATCAATATGGTGGTTCAATGGTTAATGATGTATTATATAATAAAAGTTTTTTTTTAAAAACTCCTAATAGATTTGAAGCCGGTACAATAAATATATCTTCAATATATAGTTTTATATATATTATTAATTTTATAAATAAAATTAATATTAATAATATTAATATATATGAAAAAAAATTAGTTAATTATACTAAAAAATTATTTTTAAAAAATAAAAATATTATTTTATATGGTAAAAATAATATTAATATATCATCTATAATTTCATTTAATATTAAGAATATTAATAATATAGATATTAATTATTTTTTAAATAAATATAATATTTCTATTAGAAATGGTTATAATTGTTCACATTTATTAATGAAATATTTAAAAATTAATGGTACTTTAAGAATAAGTTATGGTATTTATAATAATTATGAAGAAATAGAAAAATTTTATTTTTTTTTATTAAAAATTATTAAATTATTAAATTAATTTTTTTTTTTTTAAATATTTTTTTTATAATATTTTTATTAATCATTTTTATATTAAAAATAAATTTATTTTTTTTTTTTATCATTTTAATATATTTTATTTTTTTCATTAATAATTTATTATTGTTATAGTTTATAATTCTTTATGTATTGTTCTTTTTCTTAGATATGGATTATATTTTTTTAAAATAATTTTTTTTTTATTATTAATAATATTTTTTGTTTTATGATATCTAGATATATATTTTTTTTTTTTTTTTTTTTGTTCAGTACATTCTAATATTATATATTTTCTATTTTTTGACATTTTTTTTTTTTAATTTAAAATTATATTTTTTAAAAATTTTTTTTAATTCCATTTTTTTAATTAATCTTAAAGCATATGATGATAATTTTAATTTTATCCATTTTTTATTTTCTATATCATATATTTTTTTTTTTATTATATTTACTTTAAACCATCTTTTAGTTTTTATATTTGAATGAGAAATTTTATTACCTGTTATTGATTTTTTTTTTGTTATATCACATTTTTTTGACATAATAATATATTATATATTTAAACTTAATAAATAATTTAAATATTTATTAATATTATAATTATAATATATAAATAAAATTTAAAAATATGGAATATAATACTTCTAGAAATAATATAATTATACCAGAATATGGTAGAAATGTTCAAAAATTAGTAGAATATACAATTAAAAAAATAAAAAATAAAAAAAAAATAATTAATAATTTTAATTATATTATAAAAATAATAAAAATAATAAGACCAAATTATAAAATAAATATTTTGAATTTAAAAAATAATTTATGGTATAAATTATTTTTAAAATCTAAATTAAAAATTAATGATAATTTACCTTTTTATATAAAAAAAAAACAAAAAATTAAAAAAAATAAAATAAAATATCCAAATATTTTAAAAAAATATAAATATTATGGAAAAATAATACAAAAAATTATTAATAAATTAACAATAAAAGATAAAAATAAATATAATTTAATATATAAAATAGCTAATTTAATGAAATATAATTATATTAAATGGAATAAAATAATAAATGTTAAAGATGATATTATTTTAAATGATATAAAAATAATTTCTAAAGGTAAAATTAATATAATAAAAAATTTTAAACCTTTAGAAAAATTTAAAAATAATTATATATATAAAAAAAAAAAATATATTTATAAAAAAAAAAATTTTTATAAAAAAAAAAAATTTTTTAAATAAAAAAAAAAAAAAATAATTATATTTTTATATAAAAAAAATAAAGGGTGGTTAGCTCAGTGGTTTAGAGCGTTTGCCTTACAAGCAAAATGTCACTAGTTCGAATCTAGTACCACCCAATTATATATGAATATTAATAATATGTTAATAAAAAGTAAAGAAGAAATATATTTAATAAAAAAAAGTTCATTATTAACTTCTAAAACATTAGGTATTTTATCAAATTATATTTATCCAGGTATTAATTTATTAAAATTAGATAAAATAGCGTATGAATATATTAATGATAATGGAGGTAAACCAGCATTTTTAGGATTATATAATTTTCCAAATACTTTATGTACATCAGTTAATAATGAAATTGTTCATGGTATACCTAAAAATAAATTTTTAAAAAATGGAGATATAATATCTATAGATTGTGGGGTATTAATGAATAATTATTATGGTGAACATGCTTATACTTTTAAAGTAGGTAATATTAATAATTTAACTAAAAAATTATTAAAATATACTAAAAATTCATTATATATAGGTATTAATGAATGTAAATATGGAAATAAAATAGGAGATATAGGATATAAAATAAATAAATATATTAGTAGTAAAGGTTTTAATATAGTTAAAGATTTAGTAGGTCATGGTATAGGTAAACAATTACATGAATTACCTTATATACCTAATTATGGTAAAAAAAATACTGGATTAAAATTAAAAAATGGTATGGTTTTATCAATTGAACCAATGGTAAATATAGGTTCTCATAAAATTAAATTAAGTAAAGATAAATGGACTTATAAAACTATAGATAATTCATTATCAGCACATTATGAACATAATATAGCTATTATTAATAATAAACCTATTTTATTATCAACTTTTAAATATATAAAAAAAAATAAATAATAATGGTAACAATACAACAATTAATTAGAAAAAAAAGAAAAAAAAATAAAAAAAAAACTAAATCACCAGCTTTAAATAAATCTCCACAAAAAAGAGGAGTTTGTGTAAAAATATATACTATAACTCCTAAAAAACCGAATTCAGCATTAAGAAAAGTAGCTAAAGTTAAATTAAATAATGGAATTTTAGTAAATGCTTATATTAAAGGAGAAGGTCATAATTTACAAGAACATTCTATAGTATTAATTGAAGGTGGTAGAGTTAAAGATTTACCAGGTGTAAGATATCATATAATACGTGGAGTTTTAGATACTGAAGGTGTAAAATATAGAAAAAAAAGTAGAAGTAAATATGGAACAAAAAAAAATAAAATAACAAAAAATGAGAAAAATAAAGTTAAAAAAAACTAAAAAATATAATATAGAATATAAATATAAAGATAAAATAATAACATATTTTATTAATATTTTAATGAAAAATGGTAAAAAAAATTTAGCTTATAAAATAATTTATAAAACTTTAAAAATTATTGAGAAAAAAAAAATAAAAAAAAATAATATTGAAGTTTTACCTATAGATATATTAAAAGAATCATTAAATAATATTTCACCTCAAGTAATTATTAAAAATAAAAAAATAGGAGGTTCAAAATATAATATACCTATTAAAATAAATGATAAAAAAAAACTTTTTTTATCAATAAAATGGTTAATTTTTTTTTCTAAAAAGAGAAAAGAAAAAAATATATATAATAAAATAGCTAATGAAATAATTTTATCTTATAATGGATTAGGTGAATGTATAAAAAAAAAAAATGAAATACATAAAATAGCAGAATCTAATAAATCATATTCACATTTTAAAGTTTAATTATTGTTAATAATATAAAATATAAAATAAAAATATATGAGAGATTTAAATTATACTAGAAATATTGGTATTGTAGCGCATATTGATGCTGGTAAAACTACAACAACTGAAAGAATATTATTTTATACAGGTATTAATTATAAAATAGGTGAAGTACATGAAGGTAATACAACTATGGATTGGATGGAACAAGAACAAGAAAGAGGTATAACAATAACTTCAGCAGCTACTAGATGTAATTGGAAATATAAAAATAAAAAATATAATATAAATATAATAGATACTCCTGGACATGTTGATTTTACAGTTGAAGTAGAAAGATCTTTAAGAGTTTTAGATGGTATGATAGTTTTATTTAGTTCTGTTGATGGTGTTGAACCTCAAACTAAAACAGTATGGAATCAAGCTAATAAATATAAAATTCCTAGATTAGGTTATATTAATAAAATGGATAGAAAAGGTTCAGATTTTTTTAATGTTTGTAAACAAATAAAATATAAATTAAAAAGTAATCCTTTAATTATTGAAATTCCATTATTTAAAAATAATAAATTTATTGGAGTTATAGATTTATTAGATAATAAGTCTATAATTTGGGATGATAAAAATTATGGTATGAATTATTATTATGATAATATTCCTAATGATATGTTAGATATTTTTTATAAATATAAAAATAAAATGTTGGAAATATTATCAGAATATGATGATAAAATAATGGATTATTATTTAAAAAAAAAAAAAATTAAAAAAGATAAATTAATATCAGTTATTACCAAAAATACTTATAAATTAAATATAGTACCTATATTATGTGGTTCTTCTTTTAAAAATAAAGGAGTACAAAAATTATTAGATTATATATGTATTTTTTTACCTTCTCCATTAAAATCTAAACAAATTATAGGTAAAAAAAAAAATAATAAAAAATATATTATTAAACCTAATATTGATAAATCATATTGTTCTTTAGCTTTTAAAATATCTATTAATAAATTTGTAGGTAAATTAATATTTTTTAGAGTTTATTCAGGAAGTTTAAAATTAGGTGATTATGTTTATAATACTAGAACAAATAAGAGAGAAAGAATAACAAGAATGTATCAAATGCATGCTAATAAACAAATACCTATTAATAAAATTTATGCTGGTGATATTTTTGCTGGTGTAGGAATTAAAGATATAAAAACTGGTGATACATTATGTGATGAAAAAAATAAAATTATTTTAGAAAATATTAAATTTCCTGATCCTGTAATGGGTATAGCTATAGAACCTAAATATAAATATGATATAGAAAAATTGAGTTTATCATTATCAAAAATTTCTGATGAAGATCCTACATTTAAAATTAAATTTAATAATAAAACTAATCAAACAATAATATATGGTATGGGTGAATTACATTTAGATATTATTATAGAAAGATTAAAAAGAGATTTTAATATAAAAATAAATAAAGGTAAACCTAATGTAGAATATAAAGAAAAAATTACTAAAGTTATTAAACATAGAGAAATTTATAAAAAACAAACTGGAGGTAGAGGTAAATTTGCTGATATATTATTTACTATAGGTCCTTATAATAAAAAAGGTTTAAATTTTATTAATAAAGTAAAAGGAGGTAATATACCTAAAGAATTTATTTCATCTATAGAAAAAGGTTTTTATTATTCAATGAATATTGGTCCTTTATTAGGTTATGAATTAGAATCAATGGAAATAGTATTATTAGATGGATCATATCATTCAGTAGATTCTGATAGTTTATCTTTTGAAATAGTAGCTAAAAATGGATTTAGAAATTCATCAAAATATACTGAACCTGTTATAATGGAACCTATAATGAAATTAAAAGTAATATGTAATAATAAAAATATGGGTAATGTAGTAAGTGATATAAATAAAAGAAGAGGAATAATAAAAAATATTATTGATAAAAAAGATAATAAAATTATTAATTCTTTAGTACCATTATCTGAAATGTTTGGATATGTTACTATTTTAAGAACATTAACTTCAGGAAGTTCAACATATAATATGAGTTTTTATAATTATAATGAAGTACCAAAAAATATTTTAAATAAAATAATAGAAAATAAAATATAAAATATTATATATATATATAAAAAATAATAAATTATGAGTAAAAATATAAAAATAAAATTAAAATCATATGATTACATATTATTAGATAAATCAATAAAAAAAATAATTAAATCTATTTTATCAACTGGTGTTATTATAAAAGGTCCAATACCATTACCAACAAAAACTAAAAAATTTACTGTTTTAAAATCACCACATGTACATAAAAAATCTAGAGAACAATTTGAATTATCTAGTCATATTAGATATTTAGAAATATTAAATGCTAATACTTTTACTATTAATGAATTAATGAAATTAGAATTAGCTAGTGGAGTTGAAGTAGAAATAAAAATTTAAAAAAATATAATAATGATAGGTATAATAGGGAAAAAAAAAGGTATGATTAGTTTTTTTAAAGATAATAAAATATATCCTTGTACTATAATAGAATCAAATAAATGTAAAATTATAGAAATTAAAAAAAAAATTAATAATAAATATTCTATAATAATAGGATATAATAAAATAAAAAAAGTTAATAAACCTTTAAAGGGTTATTTTAAAAAAAATAATGTTAATTATTATAAAAAAATTATAGAATTAAATAAATTAAAAAAAAATAGTATTAATAAATATAAAAAAAGAGAATTTATAGATATTAATATATTTAAAATAGGTGAAAAAATTAATATTACAGGTTATAGTATAGGTAAAGGATTTCAAGGAGTAGTAAAAAGATATGGATTTTCTGGAGTAGGTGGTAAAACTCATGGTCAACATAATAGATTAAGATCATCAGGATCTATTGGTGCAGGATCATATCCATCAAAAGTTATAAAAGGTATGAAAATGGCTGGTAGAATGGGTAATAATAAAATTACAATAAAAAATTTAGAAATAATATATATTGATAAAAATAAAAAATTTTTTTTAATAAAAGGTTCTATACCTGGTAAAAAAAATAATTATTTAATAATAAAAAAAAATGAAAGTAAATTTAATTAAAAATAATAAAAATATTAATAATAATATTAATTATTTTAAAAAATATTCTTTTTTAAAAAATAAAGATCATTTAATATATTTATATGTTAAAAGTTATTTAGCATCTAAAAGATTAGGATTAAGTAAAAATAAAACTAGAGGTGAAGTTAAAGGTAGTACTAGAAAAATTATTAAACAAAAAGGTACAGGTAGTTCTAGAAAAGGTAATATAAGAAATCCATTGTTTAGAGGTGGTGGTAAAATATTTGGTCCTATAAAAAGAAATTATAAAATTAAAATAAATAAAAAAATTTATAAATTAGTTAAAAAAATTTTATTATCTGATAAAATAATAAATAATAAATTTTTTATTATTAAAAAATTTTATTTTTTATCACATAAAACTAAATATTTTATAAATTATTTTAAATATTTAAATATTAATATAATTAATAAAAATAAATATTTATTAATAACTGATAAAATTTATAATAAATTATTAATGTCATCAAATAATATAAATAATATATATATTAATAATTTTAAACAAATAAATTTATATAAAGTGTTATATTCTGATTATATAATTTTTATAGGTGAAAATATAGATAAATATATTATAAATTTAATAAAAAAAAAAAAATGAAATTTTTAAATTTTAAAACTGATAAAACTATAAAATTATTAAAAAATAATATTTATACTTTTTTAATAAAAAAAAAAAAAATTAATAAAATAGAAATTAAAAATTATTTTAAAAAAAAATATTTAATAAATATAAAAAAAATAAATATTATAAAATTAAAAAAAATATATAAATATTTAAGTAAAAGAAATAAAAATATAAAAAAAAAAAAAATAAAATATTTTACTAAAATAATGATTAAATTAAAATATAAAAAAAATATAAAAAATTTTTTAAAATAAAAAATTAAAAAATGAAATTTATTAAAAAAAAAAGATTAAAATATAATAAATTAATATATGGTAAATGTAAATCTGGAGGTAGAAATAATATGGGTAGAATAACTGTTAAATATATAGGTGGTGGTCATAAAAAAAAATATAGAATTATAGATTATAAAAGAGATAAATTAAATATTAAATCTATAGTTAAAAGTATTGAATATGATCCTAATAGAACATCTTTAATATCTTTATTACTATATGAAGATGGTGTTAAAAGATATATTTTATCTATAAAAGATTTAAATATAGGTGATAAAATTATGTCATCTAAAAATAAAATATCTATTAAATTAGGTTATTCTTTACCTTTATTAAATATACCTATAGGTACAATTATATGTTGTATAGAAAGTATACCAGGAAAAGGAGCAATATATTGTAGAAGTGCTGGAACATATTCTAAATTATTATCTAAAGATAATAAATATGCAATTTTAAAATTATCATCAAATGAAAAAAAAATGGTTTTATTAAATTGTATGGCAACAATAGGTAGTATTTCTAATATTAATCATAAATTTATAAAATTAAAAAAAGCAGGTAGAAAAAGATGGTTAGGTAAAAGACCTAGAACTAGAGGTGTAGCTATGAATCCTATTGACCATCCTATGGGTGGTGGTGAAGGTAAAGCTTCAGGTGGACATCCTAGAAACAGAAAAGGTGTTTTTTCAAAAGGTTTTAAAACACGTAAAAAAAATAAAAAAACTTCTAAATTTATAATAAAAAATAAATAAAAATGCCTAGATCATTAAAAAAAGGACCATATGTAAATTATAAATTATTAAAAAAAATTAGAAAAAATAATTTAAATTTAAAAAATAAAAAAGTTATAAAAACTTGGTCAAGATCATCAGTAATAACGCCAGAATTTATTGGTAATACTTTTTTAGTTCATAATGGTAAAAAATTTATTACAATTTTTATAACTGAAGAAATGGTAGGTTATAAATTAGGTGAATTTTCACCTACTAGAATATTTAGAGGACATTCTAGTAAAAAAAAAAAATAAATATTAAATATTAAATTAATATTTTAAAAAATGGGTAAAAGAAAAAGATTATATTCATTATATAATAAAAAAAAAAAAAAAAAAAAATTTATTACATTAATAAAAAATTTAAAAATTTCTCCTAGAAAAATAAGATTATTAACTGATTTATTAAAAGGTAAAAAAATTTTTGATTCTTTAAATTATTTAAATAATTATAAAAGTTATAAAAAATCAAAAATTTTAATTAATATTATTTTATCAAGTATTTCTAATTATAAAAATAAAACAGGTAGAAATGATATAGATAATTTATATATTAAAAATATTGAAGTTAATAGTTCAGGAATAATAAAAAAAATAAAATATGTTTCTCAAGGTAGAGTAAATATAATAAAAAAAAGGTTAAGTTTAATAAAATTAGAAATAATTAATAAATATTTAAATAATTAAAAATGGGTCAAAAAACAAATCCTATATCTAATAGATTAGGAATAATACAAGGTTGGAAATCTTTATGGTTTAATAATTATTATATTAATATTAAAGAAGATTATTTAATAAGAAAATTTATAAATGATAGATTTGTTAATAAATTTTGTATTTCATCAATAATAATAGAAAGAACTATAAATAAAATTATTATTAATATATGTACATCTAGACCAGCTATAGTTATAGGTAAAAAAGGAAATGAAGTAAAATATTTAAAAAGTAAAATAAAAGATATAATAATATCTAATAATAATAATATAAATATATTAAAAAAAATAAAAAATAATAATATTAATTCTGATATTTATATTAATGTTATAGATATTATAAAACCTGAAATAGATTCTTTATTAGTAGCTAAAAATATATGTAGACAAATAGAAAGTAGAATATCATATAAAAGATCAATAAAATTTTCAATTATGATAGCTATTAAAAATAAGATAAAAGGAATAAAAATTAAAATATCAGGTAGATTAAATGGTAATGAAATAGCAAGAAGTGAAACATATAAAAAGGGATACATTAAACTTTCTACTTTTAGATCAAATATAGATTATAATTTTTATGAAGCTAATACTAAATATGGTAAAATTGGTGTTAAAGTATGGATTATGAAAGGTGAAATATATAATAATAAAAAAGATTTATCAAAATTTTATAAAAATTTTTTAAATAAAAAAAACAATTTTAAAAAAAAAAATAGATATGCCAAAAAAAAAATATAAAAAAAGACAAAAAGGTAGAATGAAAGGTTTTACTAAAAGAGGAAATAAATTAAATTTTGGTAAATATGGTATTCAGTCAATAGATAAAGCAAAATATATAACAGATAAACAAATAGAAGCTGCAAGGATAGCGGGTACTAGATATATGAAAAGAGAAGGTAGATTATATATTAATATTTTTGCTGATAAACCTATAACTAAAAAACCTCAAGAGGTAAGAATGGGAAAAGGTAAAGGTAATATTGAATATTATGTAGCTGTTGTTAAAACTGGTAAAGTTTTATTTGAAATTAATGGAGTATCTGAAGATATAGCTAAAGAATCTTTAAGATTATGTTCACAAAAATTACCAATAAAAACTAAATATATAGTATATAATGATTTTTTTTAAATTAAAAATTTATGAAAAAAAAAAAACTTATAAAAGGTATAATAATAAGTGATAAAATGTATAAAACTAGAATAGTTTTAGAAAAAAAAAATAAAAAACATAAAAAATATTATAAAAATATTTATAAAAAAAAAAAATATTTTGTACATGATGAAAAAAATATTACTAAATTAGGACAATATGTAAAAATATATAAAACTAGACCTTTAAGTAAAAAAAAATGTTGGATAATAAAAAAAATAATAAAAAAATAAAAATAATAATATATAAATTATGTTACAACAAGAATCAATATTAAAAGTTACAGATAATACTGGAGCTAAAGAAGTTTTAATAATAAGAGTATTAGGAGGATCAAATAAAAAATATGCTACTATTGGTGATAAAATTATAGTAACTATAAAAAAAATTTTTTTAAAAAGTGCTATAAAAAAAGGAGAAATTTATAAAGCTATTATAGTAAGAGTAAAAAAAAAATTTTTAAGATTAGATGGTTCTTATATATCTTTTGATGATAATGCATGTATTTTGTTAAATGATAATAAAGAAATAAAAGGTACTAGAATTTTTGGACCTGTTACTAGAGAATTAAGATATAAAGGATATATGAAAATTATTTCATTATCTAATTATGTAGTTTAAATTAAAAAAAATAAAAAAATGTTTAAAATTAAAAAAGGTGATATAATAAAAATAATAACTGGTAAATATAAAGGTAAAAAAGGAAAAATATTAAAAATATTTAAAAAAGAAAATAAAGTTTGTATAAAGGGAATAAAATTAATTAAAAAATATATAAAAAAAAGTAAAAAAAAAGGTGTATTTTATTTTAAAGAATCTAAAATAGATATATCTAATATATCTTTTATAGATTTAAAATATAAATGTATTACTAAAATAGGATTTAAGTATATTAATAATAAAAAATTTAGATTTTGTAAAAAATCTAATACTTTATTAAAAAATTAATTATTTTAAAAATAAAAATAAATATGTATATACCTAGATTAAAAAAAAAATATAAAAAAAAAATTGTTATTAAGTTAATGAAAAAATTTAATTATAAAAATATAATGCAAGTACCTAAATTAAAAAAAATAGTTATTAATATAGGTTTTGGTATTGTTAAAAAAGAATATATAGATTATATATTAAATGATTTAACTTTAATAACAGGACAAAAATCTATTAGTAGATTATCTAAAAAGGATGAATCAGGTTTTAAATTAAGAAAAGGTATACCTATAGGTTGTATGGTAACTTTAAGAAATAATATTATGTATGAATTTTTAGATAAATTAATATCTGTAGCATTACCTAGATCTAAAGATTTTAATGGTATTAATGATAAAAGTTTTGATGGTATGGGTAATTATAATCTTGGTATAAAAGAACATATTATTTTCCCTGAAATTAATTTTGATAAAGTAAAAAAAATTTATGGTATGAATATTAGTTTTGTTATTAATAAAAATTGTGATTTAGAATCTAAATATTTATTAATTTATTTAGGATTACCTTTTAAAAGTAAAAATATATATGGCTAAAGAATCATTAAAATCAAGACAAATAAAAAAAAAAAAATTATATTTAAAATATTATAAAAAAAGAAATTTTTATAAAAAAAAAAAAAAATATTTAATGTTACAAAAAATACCTAATAATGCATCAATTGTAAAATTAAAAAATTTATGTAATATTACTGGTAGATCAAGAGGATATATTAGATTTTTTGGTATTTCTCGTATAGAATTTAGAAGATTAGCTTCTTATGGTTTAATACCAGGAATTAAAAAATCTAGTTGGTAAATTTAAAATTTAATTAATGGATACTATAGGTAATTTTTTAACATTAATAAGAAATGCTTGTAATGTTAAACATTATAATGTAAAAGTAAATTATAGTAATATAAATTATAATATTACTAAAATATTATATAATAATAATTATATAAAAAAATATGAAATATATAATATAAAAAATAATGTTAAAAAAAAAATAATAATATATTTAAAATATATTAATAATTATTCAGTAATAAGAAAAATTAAAAGAGTTAGTAAACCTAGTTTAAGAAAATATTTAAAGTATAAAAATATTTATAATATTTTAAATGGTTATGGTATTTCTATACTATCTACATCAAATGGAATTATGACAGGATATGAAGCTAAAAAAAAAAAAATAGGAGGTGAAATATTATGTATTATTTATTAAAAAAAAAAAAAAATGTCTAGAATAGGTAATAAATATATAAATATTCCTAATAATGTAATTATAAATTATAAAAATAATATTATATATATATTAGGTAAATTAGGAAAATTAAAGGAAAAAATAAATAAAAAAATAAAAATTAAAATTAAAGATAATAAAATTTTTATTTTAAATAAATATAAAAATTGTAAAAAATATAAAAGTTTACATGGTTTATATAGAATGTTAATATATAATATGATAATAGGAGTTACAAAAGGATTTAATAAAAAATTAGAATTAGTAGGTATAGGATATAAAGCTAAAAGTTATAATAATTATTTATATTTAAATATTGGTTTTTCTCATAAAATAATATTTGAATTTAGTAAAAATATAAAAATAAATGTAGAAAATAAAAAAGGCTTTAATAATATTATTAATATTTTTTGTATTAATAAACAATTATTAGGTATTGTATCTTCTAAAATAAGATCTATAAAAAAACCTGATCCTTATAAAGGGAAAGGTATAAAATATATTGATGAGAAAATAATAATTAAAAAAGGTAAAACTGTTTAATAATATTTAAATAATATGAAAAAAAATAAAATAAATGGTACTAAATATAAACCTAGAATTTCTATTTTTAGAAGTAATAAAGAAATATATGTACAAATAATAGATGATATAAATAAAAATACTATTTTATCGTATTCTTCATTAGAAGAAAAAAAGAAAAATAATAAAAAATTAACTAAAATACAAATATCAAAAATTATAGGGGAAAAAATAGCTTATAAAATGTTAAAAAAAAATATTTATAAAGCATTTTTTGATAGAAAATTTTATATTTATCATGGTAGAATTAAGGAATTAATAGAAAATATTAGAAAAAAAGGTATAAAAATATAATAAATTAAAAATATTAAAATGTTTAATTTTAAAAATAAAAATATAATTAATCATAATAATTTAAAATTAAAAGAAAAATTAGTAAAAATAAAAAGAGTATGTAAAGTAACTAAAGGTAAAAGAGATTTTAATTTTTGTTCAATTATAGTAAAAGGTAATAATAATGGTATTATAGGGTATGGTATTGGTAAATCTAAGGAAATTTCTGATTCAATATATAAAGCTAGTGAAAATGCTAATAAAAAATTAATTAAAATACCAATAGTAAATGAAACAATACCACATGAACAATATTATAAATATTGTAGTTCTAAAATATTTTTATATCCTGCTAATAAAGGTACTGGTTTAATAGCAGGAGGATCAGCAAGAATAATATTAGAATTATCAGGTATTAAAAATATTTATTCTAAATTTAGAGGATCTTCTAATTTATATAATTGTTTAAAAGCTACATATTATGCTTTAAAAGATTTAATTAATTATGATATAAATATAAATATTAAATAAAATATGGTAACATATAAATTAAAACCAAATAATGGTTCAATAAAAAAAAAAAAAAGATTAGGTAGAGGTATAGGATCAGGAAAAGGTAGAACATGTGGTAGAGGTAATAAAGGACAAAAATCTAGATCAGGATATTCAAAAAAAATAGGTTTTGAAGGTGGTCAAACACCATTTTATAAAAGAATACCAAAATTTGGTTTTAAAACAAAAAAAAAAAAATATTCTATTTTAAATTTAAATAGAATACAGAATATTATTAATAAATATAATATTATTAATAATATAATTGATAAAAAATTACTTACAAAATTAAAAATTATTAAAAAAAATAAAAAATTAAAAATATTATCTAATGGTAGATTAGATAGTAAAATTATTATATATGCTGATAAATTTAGTAAAAAAGCTTATAATAAAATTTTAAATAATGGTAGTAAAATAAAAAAAATATAAAATATTAAAAAAAAAAAAAAAAAAATGGTTAAACAAAAAAATATTGAAGTTGATGGTATAATTATTGAAGCATTGCCTAATGCTATGTTTAAAATAAAATTAAAAGATAATAGTATTATTATAGGTCATATATCAGGTAAAATAAGAAAAAATTATATTAAAATTTTACCTGGTGATAAAGTAAAAATAGAAATTTCTCCTTATGATAAAGAAAAAGGTAGAATAAAATATAGATATTAATAAAATGAAAAAAGTAGCATCATTAAAAAAAAGAAATAAAAATTGTAAAATTGTAAAAAGAAAAGGAATATTAAGAATAATTAATAAAATAAATCCTAGATTTAAACAAAAACAAGGATAATAATAATAAATTAAAAATTAAAAATTTTAAAAAAAAAATATATGGCTAGAATATTAGGTGTTAATATACCAAATAATAAAATTGGTCTTATAGCTTTAACATATATATATGGTATTGGTAAAAGTTTATCTAAAAAAATATTATTATTAAATAATATTGATATTAATAAAAAAGTTAAATATTGGAACAATAAAGAATTAAATAATATAATAAATTATATTTATAATAATATAAAAATAGAAGGTGAATTACGTTCAGAAATACAGTTAAATATAAAAAAATTAAAAGATATAGGTAATTATAGAGGAATAAGACATAGATTAGGATTACCTTTAAGAGGACAAAAAACAAAAAATAATTCAAGAACTAGAAAAGGTAAAAAAAAAACAGTTGCTAATAAAAAAAAAATAGTTAAAAAATAATTATTAATAATAAAAAAAAAAAAAAAAAAAAAAATAAATATAAATTTTGGTGATATATATATACATTCAACATTTAATAATATTATAATGTCTTTAACAGATAAAATGGGTAATGTTTTATCATGGGTTTCATCAGGTAAAATGAAATTTAAAGGATCAAAAAAAAATACTCCTTTTGCTGGACAAATAACAGCACAAAATATTTCTGAAAAATGTTTAAATTTAGGTATAAAAAAAGTTGATATTATTATTAAAGGTCCAGGAGTAGGTAGAGATTCAGCAATTAGAACTATTAGTAGTAATGGTATTACTATTTTATCTATTAAAGATAGAACACCATTACCACATAATGGTTGTAG
The DNA here is from genome assembly GCA_029851145.1 of Candidatus Shikimatogenerans bostrichidophilus. Taxonomy (GTDB): domain Bacteria; phylum Bacteroidota; class Bacteroidia; order Flavobacteriales; family Blattabacteriaceae; genus Shikimatogenerans; species Shikimatogenerans bostrichidophilus_E. The sequence continues at coordinate 37,557 of CP099823.1, forward strand.
ACCACCTAAAAAAAGAAGAATATAAATTATATTTATAAAAAAAATTATATTATATAATTAATATTTAATAAATATTAAAATAAAAAAAAAAAAAAAATGTCTAGATATATAGGACCTAGAAATAAAATTTCTAGAAAATTTGGTGAATTTATATATGGTAATAAAAAATATTATGAAAAAAAAAAATATCCACCAGGTCAACATGGATTATTAAAAAGAAGAATAGGGAAAAAGTCTAATTATAATTTACAATTATTAGAAAAACAAAAAGTAAAATATATGTATGGTATATTAGAAAAACAATTTAAAAAAATGTTTAAAATAGTTTATAAAAAAAGTGGAATTACTGGTGATTTATTATTACAAATGTGTGAATCTAGATTAGATAATGTTGTATATAGAATAGGTTTTACATTATCTAGATTTTCAGCTAGACAATTAGTAACTCATAAACATATAAAAGTTAATAATAAAGTAATTAATATACCATCTTATATTATTAAAGTAGGAGATATAATTTCATTAAAAGAAAAAATTAGAAATAATATTAATATTTTAAATTCTTTAAAAATAAGAATAAATTATATAAAAAATTGGTTAAAATTTAATGAAGATAATATGAGTGCAGAATGTTTAAGATTACCTAATATTAGTGATATTGATAAAATTATAAATACTCAATTAATAGTAGAATTATATTCAAAATAAAAAATGAATAATAAAAATATAAAAATATTAATTTTAAAAAATAAAATTAATAAAGGTATATTTAAAATATATCCTATTGATAATGGATATGGAGTAACTATTGGTAATTCTATAAGAAGAATATTATTATCATCATTATATGGTTATGCTATTAGTTATTTTAAAATAAATAAAATTAAACATGAATATACATATATAAATGGTATTATAGAAGATGTTACAGAAATAATATTAAATTTAAAACAAATTATTTTTAAATTAAAAAAAAATAAAAAAAATATTAAAAAAGAAAAAATAAAAATTAATATTAATAATAAAAAAAACATAATTTATGCTAGTGATATTGATAAATTTTCTAAAAATTTTGAAGTTATTAATAAAAAACAAATAATATGTAATAAAGATGAAAATACAAATTTTAATATTAATTTAATTATTAATAAAGGTATAGGATATGAACCATCAGAAAATAAAAAAAAATATAAAAATTATATTCCAATTGATAGTTTTTATAGTCCTATTATAAATGTTTCATTTAAAGTTAAAAATTATTATTATGATAATGAAGATTTAGAAATATTAAAAATTAAAATATTAACTAATTGTTCAATAACACCTATTAAATCTTTAATAAAAGCTTCTAAAATATTAATTAAAATTTTTAAAATTTTTATTAAAAAAAATAAATATTTTATATATAATAAAAATAAAAATAAAAATAATAGTAATAGTAAAAATAATATATATGATGAAAAAATATTAAATATTAGAAATATATTAAATACAAAATTAAAAAATGAAAATTTTTCAGTTAGAACTATTAATTGTTTAAATAATAATAAAATTTATAAATGGAGTGATTTAGTAGTTTTAGATAAATTATTTTTATTAAAAATTAAAAATTTAGGTAAAAAATCTTTAAATGAAATAGTTAATAAAATGAAAAATAAAAATTTAAAATTTAAAATGAATATTAAAAAATATAAATTATAAATTTAAAATGAAACATTTTAAAAAAAAAAGAAATTTAAGTAGAAAATATTCACATAGAAAAAATATGTTATCTAATATGTCATGTTCTTTAATATTATATAAATCTATATATACTACTTTATATAAAGCTAAAGAATTACAAAAATATATAGAACCAATATTAAATAAAATTAAAAAAAATACTTTACATATTAAAAGAATAATTTTTAGTAAATTAAAAAATAAAAAAATAATAAAAATTTTATTTAATGATATTATAAATAAAATAAAAAATAGAAATGGTGGATATACTAGAATTTTAAAAGCTGGTTATAGAAAAGGTGATTCATCTATTATGTCTATTATACAATTAGTTGATTATTATAAAAAATATTAATAATTTTTTTTTAAAAAATGAATATTAATATAAATAAATATAAAAAAAATTTTAATTTTAAATTAAATAAAAAAATATATAATTTTTGGATAAAAAAAAAATTTTTTAATTCTTTTTATAATAAAAAAAAAAAATCTTTTTATTTATTATTACCACCTCCTAATATTACTGGTGATTTACATATAGGTCATATATTAAATTTTACTTTATTAGATATAATAGCTAGAAGATATAGAATGATGGGATATAATGTTTGTTGGATACCTGGTACTGATCATGCTTCTATAGCTACTGAAATAAAAATATTAAAATATTTAAATAATAAAGGTATTAATATCAATAATATTAATAAAAAAAAATTTAATAAAATATTATTAAATTGGTCTATTAAATATAATAAAATTATAATTGATCAATTAAAAAAAATAGGTTTTTCTTGTGATTGGAAAAGGATACAATTTACAATGAATAAAAATTCTTATAAATCAGTAATAAAAATTTTTATAAAATTATATAAAAAAGGATTAATATATAAAAAAAAAAAAATAGTTAATTGGGATACTTATGCTAAAACTACTATTTCAGATGAAGAAATAATATATAAAAAAAAAAAAAAAAATTTATATTATATTAAATATTTTACTGAAGATAAAAAAAATTATTTAGTTATAGCTACAACTAGACCAGAAACTATATTTGGTGATACTGCAGTATGTATAAATCCATATAATAAAAAATATAAATATTTTATTAAAAATAAAAAAAAATTAATAGTACCTATAGTAAATAGAATAATACCAATAATAGTAGATAAATTAGTAAAAAAAAAATTTGGTACTTGTTGTATAAAAGTAACACCTGGACATAGTAAAGAAGATTATAAGATATATAAAAAACATAAATTAAAAATAATTAATATTTTAAATGATGATGGAACATTAAATAAAAATTGTACTTTTTTTAAAGGTAAAAATATAATTTATGTTAGAAAAAAAATAATTAAAATTTTAGAAAAAAAAGGATTTTTAATAAAAAAAAAAAAAATTTTAAGTAAAATTGCATTATCTGATAGATCTAATACAATAATAGAAAATAAATTATCTAATCAATGGTATTTAAAAATAAATAAATTTATTAAACCAACATTAAAAAATATTAAAAATATTAATTTTTATCCTAAAAATAAATATAATAATTTATTTTATAAATGGATAAATAATATTAAAGATTGGAATATATCTAGACAATTAAATTGGGGGCATAAAATACCAGTTTATTATTATAAAAATAAAATAATAGTAGCTATTAATAAAAAAGAAGCCTTAAAAAAAATAAAAAAAAAGTATAATTTAAAAAAAATAGATAAAAAATTAATTATAAAAGATAATAATGTTTTAGATACTTGGTTTTCATCATGGATTTTACCAGTTTCAGCATTAAATGGTATAAATAAACCTAATAATAAAGATTTTAATTATTATTATCCTATTAATATTTTAATTACTGGTAAAGATATATTATTTTTTTGGGTTTTAAGAATGATAATGTTTAGTAGTTATTTTTTAGATAAAATACCATTTAAAAATGTTTATTTTACAGGTATAGTAAGAGATAAAAATAAAAAAAAAATATCTAAATCATTAGGAAATTATAAAAATTTATATTTATTAATAAATAAATATGGATCAGATGTATTAAGAATAAGTATTTTAAGTATTAATCATGATAATGATTTTATATTTAATAATAAAATTTTATTAAATAGTAGAAATTTTATTAATAAAATATGGAATACTTTTAAAGTAATAATAAAAAATTATAATATTTATAATATTAAAAAAAAAAAAAAAAATTTAATAATAAAATGGTTTGAAAATTTTTTATTTTATAAAATTAATAAATTAAATAATTATTTAGATAATTATAAATTTTATAAATCTTTTATTTTAATTAAAAATTTATTAAAAAAAAATTTTTGTTCTATATATTTAGAATATTTTAAAAAAAATAATAATAATAATTATTTTAAAAAAAAAACATTAAAATATTTTTTAATAATATTAAAAATATTACATCCTTATGCACCTTTTATTACAGAATATATTTATAAAGAAATAAATAAAAAATTTTTTTTAAAAAAAAAATATATTACAATTTCTAGTTGGCCTATAAAAAATAAAAAATATAATATAAAAATTATTAATAAATTTAATAATACTTTATCATTTATTAAAAAAATAAAAAAAATAAACTTTAAAAAAAAAAAAAATATTTTATATATAAAAAAAAAATATTTTAAAAAAATTAAAAAAAATATATATTATAAATTAATATATAAATTTTCATTAATAAAAAATATTAAAATTAAAAAAAAAATAACAAATAAATATTTATTATTATATAACAATAATATTAAATATTATTTTTTAAAAAAAAAAATAAATTTTAATAAAAAAAAAAAAAAAAAAATTAAAAAAAAAATTTTAATTTATAAAAAATATTTATTAAAAATTAAAAATAATATAAAAAATAAAAATTTTTTATTATTAGCACCTAAAAAAATAATAAAATTAGAAAAAAAAAAAAAAAAAGATATAGAAAAAATAATTTTAAATTTAAAAAAAAATTTATTATTTATATAAATAATTAAAATTTATTATTTCTAATATTTTTTTATTTGATAAATAAAAATTTAATTCAGGTATTTTAAATTTATTTTTTAAATAAAAAGATAATTTTTTTTTATAATATTTTTTTTTATATTTTATTATTTTATAAATTTTATTTTTATATTTTTTAGGATATATTGTAATAAAAATATCTGAATTAGTATTATTATTATTAATATATACATATATAACTGTTATTAAAATATTATTATTATTATTATTATTTTTATTTTCAATAATAAATATTTTATTTAAATAATTATTAATTAATATTGAATATTTTTTTTGTTTTAAAGTTTTCATAATTTTTATTTTTTTTTTTATCATATATATATTTTTTTTTTTATATTTTTTTTTTATAATTAATATTAATATTATTAATAATATTTTAAAAATGAATAAAAAAAATAATAAAAAAATATTAAATGAAAAAAATACTGAAATTTCATTTAATGAAAAAATTAAAAAATATAAAAAAAAAAATAATTTATTAAAAGATAAATTTTTAAGAATATTAGCAGATTTTGAAAATTATAAAAAAAGAAATGAACTAGAAAAAAAAAATATATTTAAAATAAATATAAGTAAAATAATAAAAGATATTTTACCTATATTAGATGATTTTGATCGTTTAATAAAAGAAGAAAAAATAAATAATAAAAATGTGATATTTTTAATATATAAAAAATTTAAAAAAATTTTAAAAAATTATGGTTTAAAAAAAATTAAAGTTAATATAGGTGATAATTTTAATATTGATTGTCATGAAGCTGTATTAAAATCAAATATTAAAAATAAAGAAATGAAAAAAAAAATAATTAAAATTTTAGAAAATGGTTATTTTGTTGATGACAAAATTATTCGTTGTACTAAAGTAATAGTAGGTAATTAGTAAAAAGTTTTTTTTAAAAAAAAATAAATATATATGAAAGATTATTATGATATTTTAGGATTATCTAAAAAATGTTCATTAAATGATATTAAAAAAGCTTATAGAAAATTAGCTATTAAATATCATCCTGATAAAAATCCTAATAATAAAATAGCAGAAGAAAAATTTAAAGAAGCAGCTGAAGCATATAGTGTATTAAGTGATAATAATAAAAGAAGTAAATATGATAAATTTGGAAATACTAATTATAATAGTAAAAATTATTATTCAAGTAATAATATGAATGTAGAAGATATATTTTCTAATTTTGGTGATATATTTAATGATGAATTTGAGGGATTTACAGAATTTAATATTAATACAAATAATAAAAAAAAAAAAAAAAAAAAATTTAAAGGTAGTAATTTAAGAATAAAAATAAATTTAACTTTAGAAGAAATTAATAAAGGTATAAAAAAAAAAATTAAAGTAAAAAGAATGAAATTATCTAAAGGTATTAAATTTAAAATTTGTCCTAATTGTAAAGGTAAAGGTAATATAAATAATATAACTAATACTTTTATAGGTAGAATACAAACTACTATACAATGTGATTATTGTAATGGATTAGGTAAAATAATAAAATCAATACCTAAGAATGCTAATTATGAAGGATTATTAGAAAAAGAAGAATTAGTTAATATTAATATTCCTTCTGGAATAACTGAAGATATACAGTTAAAAATTTATGGTAAAGGTAATGAAGCTCCTTTTGGAGGTAATCCTGGTGATTTATTAATTTTAATTAAAGAAATAAAACATAATTTATTTAAAAGAAAAGGTAAAAATCTTTATTATAATTTATATATATCTATACCAGAATCTATTTTAGGTACTAAAAAAACAATAAAAACTTTAAATAAATATGAAAAATTAAAAATTAATATTAATAAAGGTACTCAATCAGGTAAAAAAATTATATTTAAAGGTAAAGGTTTACCATCAATAAATGGTTATGAATATGGTAATTTAATAGTAAATATTAAAATATGGATACCTAAAAAAATTAATTATGAGCAGAAAAAATTTTTTAAAAAAAATAAAAAAGATATAAATTTTTTACCATTAAGATAAATAATAATAATAAAATTATTATTATATTAATAATATGATTAAAGTAGCATTAGCATTATCAGGAGGTATAGATTCTAGTGTATCAGCATTTTTATTAAAAAAAATGGGTTATTATGTAATAGGTATATTTATGTATAATTGGAGTAATAATAATTGTATTTGGGAAGATATTAGATATGCTATGTTAATATGTAATAAATTAAAAATACCTTTTTATATTTTTGATTTTAGAAAAGAATATTATAAAAAAGTAATAAATTATATGTTTGATGGATATAAAAAAGGTATTACTCCTAATCCAGATATTATTTGTAATGAAAAAATTAAATTTGGTATTTTTTTGAAAAAGGCATTAGAATTAAATGTTGATTATATAGCTACTGGTCATTATGTAAGAAAAAAAGTAATATTAAAAAATAATAAAAAGATTTTTTGTTTATTAACTGGTAAAGATATAAATAAAGATCAATCTTATTTTTTATGTAGAATTAATCAATATCAATTATCAAAATGTTTATTTCCATTAGGTAATTTAACTAAAAAAAAAGTTAGAAAAATAGCATTAAAATTAAATTTTTATAATGCTTATAAGAAAGATTCTCAAGGTTTATGTTTTATAGGTAAAGTTAATATTATTGATTTTTTAAAAAAAAAAATAAAAAAAAAAATAGGTAATATTTATTATATATCTAAAAAAAAAAAAAAAAATAAAAATATTGAGTGTGAGTATGAAAAAATTTATTATTCTAAAATAATAGGTAAACATTTTGGTAGTTATTATTTTACTATAGGTCAAAGAAAACATTTAAATATAAAAGGTTATAAATATCCTTTATTTTTATTTAATAAAAATATAAAAAAAAATATATTATATGTTTGTAAAAAAAATCATATAGAATTATATAAAAAATTTTTATTTATTAAAAATAGTACTATACATTGGATAAGAAAAGATATTATAAAAAATAAAATAAAAATAAAAGTTAATTGTAAAATAAGATATAATGTAAATAAAGTAAAAGCTTTATTAAATATTTTTAATATAGGAATTTTTGTAAAATTTTATAAATATCAATTAGCTGTTACTCCTGGACAATTTATAGTATGGTATATTAATAATGAATTAATAGGATCAGGTATTATATAAAATAAATTTATATAAAATAATAATTTTATTTAAATATTAATTTATATTAATACCTGACATGACATTTACATTATATTAAATAAATTTTTTAAAAAAAATAATTATAGTTTTAGTATTAGTTAATAATAATAATAATGTATAATTTTAAAAAAAAAATAATTAATATTAATAATTGTTATATAATGTTTGTAAAAAAATTAATTAGTATTTATAATAAAAATGAAATATATAAATTATTTTTTATTTTATTTTCTCATATATTAAAATGTAATTTTAATGATATATATTATTTTTTTTTAATTAAAAAAAAAATAAATATTAAAAAATATAATTTTTTAATTAAATCTATTAATAAATTATTATATAAATTTCCAATACAATATATTATTAAATATACATATTTTTTAAATACAAAAATTTATTTAAATAAAAATATTTTTATACCTAGACAAGAAACAGAAGAATTAGTTAGTTATATTATTAATGATAAAAATAATATTAAAAATAATATAAATAAAAAATTAAATATTATAGATATATGTACAGGTAGTGGATGTATAGCAATAAATATAAAAAAAAAATTATATAATAGTAATATTTATTTATTAGATTATTCTAATAAAATTTTATTAAAAGCTAAAAAAAATTTTTATTATAATAAAATAAAATGTAATAATATTAAATTTATAAAATTTAATATTTTAAATAAAAAAAAAAAATATAATAAATTACTTAAAAAATTACCATTTTTTGATATTATTATTAGTAATCCTCCATATATATCTTATAAAATGTATTATAAATATATAAATAAAAATATAATATATGAACCTTATAAATCTATTTTTGTATTATATAATGATGATATAATTTTTTATAAAAAAATAATGTTTTATTTTTATAAAAAAAAATTAAATAAAAATGGTATTTTATATTTTGAAATTACAAAAAAAATAAAAAAAAAAATTAATATTTTTTTAAAAAAAAAATTTATTAATGATTATTTTTTTTTTAAAAAAGATATTAATAATAATTATAGAATTTTAAAAATTATTAAAAATAAAATATAAATATATGAATAAAAAAATAAAAAATTATATTAATAATTTATCTAAATATATTAATAATCATAATAATAATTATTTTATTTTAAATAAACCTATTATATCAAATTATAAATATGATAAAAAATTAAATTTATTAATAAAATTAGAAAAAAAATATAATTATTTTTATAAAAATTCTCCTACTAAAAAATTAAATAACAATTTATTAATTAAAAATTTTAATGTTATTAAACATTTTTATAAAATGTATTCTATAAAAAATGTATATAATAAAAAAAATTTTATAATATGGAAAAAAAATATAGATAATAAAATATCTAAAAAAATTAATTATATATGTGAATTAAAATATGATGGTATTGCTATTAGTATAATATATGAATATGGTAAATTAAAATATTCTATAACTAGAGGTGATGGTATATATGGAAATATTGTAACAAAAAATATTTTATATATTAAAAATATTCCTAAATATATAAAAAAAATTAAAAATATAAAATTATTTGATATAAAAGGTGAAATAGTTTATTCAAAGAAAAATTTTTTAATTATTAATAAAATAAAAAAAAAAAAAGGTGAAAAATTATTTTCTAATTCTAGAAATGCTGTTAATGGTATAATACATAGTAAATATAATAAATATATAATATATAAAAAATATTTAGATTTTATACCTTATTATATATATACTAATGATAAAAAATATAATTATAAAATTAATAATCAACTAGAATCAATAAAATTTTTAAAAAATTTATCTTTTAATTTTATAAAAAAATCTTATAAATTATGTAATAATACAAATAATATTATTAAATATATATATTATTGGGAAAAAAATATATATAAAAGTATATATCCTATTGATGGAATAGTAATAAAAGTTAATAATTTAAAATTAAAAAAAAAATTAAATAATAATAATATTTTTCATAAATGGTGTATAGCTTTTAAATTTAAAGATAAAAAATTTATAACTAAAGTTAAAAAAGTTAATTTTTATATAGGTAAAACTGGTATTATTGTTCCTGTTGTATATTTTAAAAAAATTATTATTAATGGTACAAAAATAAAAAGATCTAATTTATATAATAGTAATATTTTTAAAAAATATAATTTATCATTTAATGATAAAATAATAATAAAAAAATCAGGTGATATAATACCTAAAATAGTTAATAATATAACTTATAAAAAGATAAAAAAAAAAAAAAATTATAAATATATTAATTTTCCTTTATATTGTCCTAGTTGTAATAGTTTTTTAAAAAAAAAAAATGAAAAATTATATTGTTATAATTATAAATGTAATATACAAATATTAGAAAAAATTAAACATTTTATAAGTAAATATGCTATGAATATTAAAATTAATAAAAATATAATTAATAAATTATTTTTTTATAAAAAAATAAATAATTATATTGATTTATTAATTTTAAAAAAAAAAGATTTTTTTTTATTTAAAATTACTAATAATGAAATTATTAGAATATTAAATGAAATAAAAAAATCTAAAAAAAAAAAATTTAATAATATTTTATTTTCATTAAGTATTCCTAGTATAGGAAAATATATTTCTAAAAAAATAGAAAAAACATATAATAATATATTTAATTTATTAAAAGATATAAAAAATAATAATATTAAATGTAAAAATATTGGTAAAAAAAAAATTAAAAATATAAATAAATTTTTTAAAAAAAAAATAAATATTAAAATAATAAAAAAATTAAAAAAATTAGGTTATAAAATATAAAATTAAAATTTAAATATAAATAATATGAGATATTTTTTAAAATTATCTTATAATGGTTATTATTATAATGGTTGGCAAAAACAATTAAATAATATTTTTACTATAGAAGAAGAAATAGAAAATAAAATGTCAATAATTTTAAAAAAAAAAATTAATATAATAGGAGCAAGTAGAACTGATAGTGGTGTACATGCTAAATTAATGTTTGCACATTTTGATTATAAATATAATATAAAAAAAAAAAAATTTTTATATAAAATAAATTTATTAATTTCTTCTTATATTATTATTCATGATATATTAAAAGTTAAAAATAATGTTCATGCTAGATTTAATGCTAAATATAGAATTTATAAATATATAATATCTTATTATAAAGATCCTTTTTATAAAAATTTATATTTTTTTTGGAATAAAAAAAAAAAATTAAATATAGATTTAATGAATAAAGCTGTTAATATTATTATTAATAGAAAAAATTTTTTTTTATTTTCAAAAAAAGATAAAAAAATTATTAATTATAATTGTAATATATATTACGCATATTGGATAAAAAATAATAATTATATATTTTTTTTTATTAAATCAAATAGATTTTTAAGAAAAATGGTTAGATTTATTATTTCTATTTGTGTAGAAATAGGTTTAAAAAAAATTAATATTTATGATTTAATTAAAAAAATTAATAATAATAAATTAAATTTTAATATTAATATACCTCCTTATGGTTTATATTTAATAAAAATAAAATATAGTAAAAAAATATTTTTATAATTTTTTTTTAATTATATTATTTTTATAATAAAAAATTTTTTGTTTATTTTTAATTATTATTTTTATTTTATGATAAATTTGATATTTTTTTAATTTTTTATTATAAAATAATAAAGGTAATAAATTTTTTTTATTATTTTTTGATCTTTTTTTTTTTCTTTTAGATATAGTAATTTTTTTTTTAGGATGAGCCATAATTAATAAAATTTAAATTTTAAATAAATATAATAAATTTAATTATAATAATTAAAAAATATTTTAATATATTATTTTTTTTATTTTTGGATCTATTTTTTTTAATGGTATCATTAATAAAATATTCTCATATATATATTGAGATATATTTATTATTTTATAATTAAATGGTAAAATTAAATAATTATTATTATCTTCATTTTTTTTATTACTAAAAATTATATTTAATTTTTTTTTTTTATTTATTTTAAATTTAAATTTATTATTACTTATATCACAAATTAATATTATTTTACCTATAAAATGAAAATTAAAAATAAAATTATTATTTTTATTTTTTTTTTCAAAAAATAATTTAATTTTAGGATTAAAAAATTCTTCTTTATTATAAATAAATAATTTAAAAAAATCATTATTAATATTAAAAATTTTTTTTTCATTATTATTTAATAATGATATATTATATATTTTTTTTTTCATTATTTTAAAAAATTTTTTTTAAAATTGTAAATAATATATTAAAATATAAATTAAATTTTATATTTAATAATAATAATAATTAAGATATTTTTCTACATCTAAAGCTGCCATACAACCAGATCCAGCTGAAGTAATAGCTTGTTTATATATTTTATCTTGTACATCACCAGCAGCAAAAATACCTTTTTTATTTGTTTTTGTAGATTTAGATTTAGTTATTATATAACCATTATTATCCATTTTAATTTTTTTTTTAAATAATAAAGTATTAGGGTAATTACCAATAGATATAAATACTCCTGATACTTTTAAATTATTAATTTTATTATTAATTTTATTTTTATAATTTATTGATTTTAATATTTTTTTACCTTTAAATTTAATTATTATTTTATTAAATAAAATTTTAACATTTTTTTTTTTATAAATTTTTTTTATAAAAATTTTAGAAGCTTTAAATTTATTGTTTCTTACTATTAAATATATTTTTTTACATATATTTGATAATAATATAGTATTTTCTAATGCTGTATTACCACCCCCTATTACAGCTACTATTTTATTTTTAAATATCATACCATCACATGTAGCACAATATGATATACCATATCCTAAATATTTTTTTTCAGATTTTATTTTAAGTTTTTTAGGTAATGATCCAGTAGCTATTATTACGCTTTTAGTTATTATTTTTTCTTTATTATTAGTATATAAATAATTTTTTTTTTTTTTAAATGAAACTTTTAATATTTTATTAAATTTTACTATTGATCCGAATTTAATAGCTTGTTTATACATTTCATTCATTAATTTTATACCTAATATACCTTTAGAATAACCAGGATAATTATCAATTCTTGTTGTATTTATTAATTGTCCACCTGGAATATCTCCAGTATATATTAAATGTTTTATATTTGATCTAGCTAAATATATTGCTGCTGAATATCCAGCTGGTCCAGATCCAATAATAACACAATCTATAATTTTCATATTTTTTATTTTAATAAATAAAATAAAATATAAAAATTAAATTTTATAATTTATATATTATATATATATTTTATTATTAATAAATATTTAATAGTTATTATTAATATAATTAAATTATTATTATTTTATAAAAAAAAAAAAAAAAAAAAAAAAAAAAATTTAAAAAAAAAAAAAAAAAAAAAAAAAAAAAAAAAAAAAAAAAAAAAAAAAAAAAAAAAAAAAAAAAAAAAAAAAAAAATGTCAAATTTAAATGAATTAAAAAATAAAAATATAAAAGATTTATATAAAAAAGCTAAAAAATTAAATATTAAAAAATATAATACTTATAAAAAAAAAGATTTAATAAAAAAAATTATTGATAATAATGATAAAATAAAAATTAATAATGATGAATTTGAAGGGATTATAATAAGTGAAGGAGTTTTAGAAATAATACCTGAAAATTATGGTTTTTTAAGATCATCTGATTATAATTATATTACTTCACCTGATGATATTTATGTTTCAAAATCTATAATAAAATTATTTAATTTAAAAACTGGTGATACAATAAAAGGTGAAATAAGACCACCTAAAAATGGAGAAAAATTTTTTCCTTTAATAAAAATAATAGAAATTAATGGTATATCACCTTCTTATACATTAGATAGATTATCATTTGAACATTTAATACCTATTTTCCCTAATGAAAAATTTAACTTATCAGGTAAAGAATCTACTTTATCTACTAGAATTATTGATTTATTTGCTCCTATTGGTAAAGGACAAAGAGCTTTATTTGTAGCACCACCTAAAGCAGGTAAAACTAATATATTAAAAGATTGTGCAAATTGTATAGATAAAAATCATCCAGAAATTTATCTAATAATATTATTAATAGATGAAAGACCTGAAGAAGTAACAGATATGAAAAGAAGTGTAAATGGTGAAGTTATTTCATCTACTTTTGATGAACATCCTGAAAAACATGTAAAAGTAGCTAATATAATATTAAAAAAATCTATGAGAATGGTAGAATGTGGACATGATGTAGTAATATTATTAGATTCAATTACTAGATTAGCTAGAGCTTACAATACTATTACTCCTACATCTGGTAGAATTTTATCAGGTGGTATAGATTCTAATGCTTTACAAAAACCTAAAAGATTTTTTGGTTCTGCTAGAAATATTGAAAATGGTGGATCTTTAACAATAATAGCAACAGCTATGATAGATACTGGGTCTAAAATGGATGATGTTATATTTGAAGAATTTAAAGGAACTGGTAATATGGAATTACAATTAAATAGAAAAATAGCAAATAAAAGAATTTATCCAGCTATTGATTTAATATCTTCTAGTACTAGAAGAGATGATTTATTATTAGATAATAATACTTTAAAAAAAATGTCTATTTTAAGAAAATATATATCAGATATTAATAATATAGAAGCTATAGAAATAATAAAAAATAAATTATCAAAAACTAAAAATAATAAAGAATTTTTAGAATCTATGATAAAATAAATTTTATTTCATTTCATTTGTGGAAATAATATAACTTCTTGTATATAATCATTATTTGTAAATAATGCTATTAATCTATCAATACCAATACCTATACCTACAGTAGGTGGCATACCTATTTTTAATGATTTTATAAAATTTTTATCTATAAATTTTTTATTTTGTTTTTTAAATCTTTTTAATTGTTCAATTGGATCATTTAATTCAGAATATGCATTAGCAATTTCTTTACCATTAATGTATAATTCAAATCTTTCTGTTAATTTATTATTATTAATTTTACATTTTGCTAATGGACTCATAAATTTAGGATAATCTATTATAAATAAAGGATTAATAATTTTTTTTTTACAATAATTATTAAATATATTATCTATAATTTTATCTTTATTTTTAAATTTAATATTTAATTTTAATTTTTTACATTTTTTAATTAAATTTTTTAATGATATATTTTCATTAATATTTAAATTAGTATTATCATTAATAATTTTAAATAATTTTTTTTTTTTAATTTTTTTATTAAAATTTATTGTTTTATTATTAATATTTAATTTATATTTATTAAAAGTCTTATAACAAATATATTTTAATAATTTTTCAACAAAATTCATCATCCAAATATAATTTTTATATGTTACATAAAATTCTAAAATAGTAAATTCAGGATTATGATTTTTATCAATACTTTCATTTCTAAAATTTCTAGAGAATTCATAAATTTTTTTAAAACCACCTACTATTAATTGTTTTAAATATAATTCATTAGATATTCTTAAAAAAAATTTTTTTTTAAATTTATTATGATAAGTTATAAATGGTTTAGCATTAGCTCCACCTGGTATATTTTGTAGTATTGGTGTATCAACTTCAATAAAATTATAATTATTTAAAAATTTTCTTATATTTTTTATTATTAATGATCTTAATATAAAATTTTTTTTTATTTTTTTATTAACTATTAAATCAATATATCTCATTCTATATCTTTTTTCTTTATTTTTAAATTCATAATAATTTTTATTATTTTTAGTTTTTATATTAGGTATTGGATAAATACATTTTGATAATAAAATAATTTTTTTTATTAATATAGTATATTCTTTAACTTTAGTAATAAATAATTTACCTTTTATCCATATAATATCACCAACATCTAAATATTTTTTAAATAAAAATATATAATATTTATTGTTTAAATATTTATTATTAATATTATTAATATTATAAAATAATTGTATTTTTTTATCACTATAATCTTTAATATCTATAAATGATGATTTACTCATATTTCTTATATTAATAATTCTACCAGATATTAAAATTTTTTTATTTAATTTAATTATTTTTTTTTTTTTTTTTAATAAATTAATTATATTATAATTAATTTTATATCCTTTAGAAGGATATGGATTAATACCTAATAATTTAATTTTTTTTAATTTTTCTTTTCTAATTTTTTCTTGTTCATACATATATTTTAAAATTTTTAATAAAATAATAATTTTTATTATTAAATAATTTATATAATTATATTATTTTATTTATATAATATATTTAATTATATTTTTTTTTAAAAAAAAAAAAATAGTATGTTTTTTAAAAAATTAAATAAAAATGAAATAAAATTATTATTTAAAAAAGGTAAAATAATAATTAATAATAATTTTAAAATTATATATTATAAAAATAATAAATATAATTATAATAAAATATCAACAATAATATATAAAAAATATATTAATAAATCATTTAAAAGAAATAAAATTAAAAGAATAATATATAATTCATATTTAAATATAAAAAGTAAAAATATATTTAATAAAAAATATTATTATATAATATTTATATATATAAAATATAATATTATAAAATATAATATTATTAATAATAATATTATTTTTATAATAAATAAAATTTATAATGAATATTAATAATAATAATAAATATTTAATAATAGGATTAAGT
Organism: Candidatus Shikimatogenerans bostrichidophilus; assembly: GCA_029851145.1. Classification (GTDB taxonomy): domain Bacteria; phylum Bacteroidota; class Bacteroidia; order Flavobacteriales; family Blattabacteriaceae; genus Shikimatogenerans; species Shikimatogenerans bostrichidophilus_E. The sequence goes on from CP099823.1 coordinate 54,203, forward strand.
AATCCTAATAAAAATTTTGAATATACTAGACATAATGTAGGTAATTTAATAATTAAAAAAATAATTATAAAAAAAAAAATAAAATTATTTTTTAAAAATAAATATGGTAATATTTATAAATTTTATTATAATAATAATATATTATTTTTATTAAAATCTAATTTATATATGAATATAATAGGTATATCTGTTAAATATTTTTTAAAAAAATATAATTTAAAATTTAAAAATTTAATAGTTATATATGATGATATATATATAAAATTAGGTAAAATAAAATTAAAAAATAATAGTGGATCAGGTGGACATAATGGTATAAAAAGTATACAAAAATTATTTAAAACTAAAAAATTTATTAAAATTAAAATAGGTATAGGTAATAATTTTAAATATGGTAATCAAAATAAATATGTTTTAAGTAATTTTAAAAAAAAAGAATTATATATTATATATAATAAAATATATTTATTAATATATAATAAAATTATTAATATTATTAATAATAATAAATATTAATTAATTTTTTAATTTTAAATTTAATAATTTTATTAATTCATCAATTTCTCCATTCATAATTTTATCTAAATTATATAATTTTAAATTTATTCTATGATCAGTAATTCTATTTTGAGGATAATTATAAGTTCTAATTTTTTTTGATCTATCACCTGTTGATATTAATAATTTTCTTTTATTTTCAATAATTTTTTTTTTTTTTCTAACATTATATTCATAAATTTTAGTTTTTAATAATGTTATAGCTTTATCGTAATTTTTATGTTGTGATCTTTCTTCTTGACATTCAACAGTAATATTAGTTGGAATATGTGTTAATCTAACAGCTGATTCTGTTTTATTTACATGTTGACCACCAGCACCACTTGATTTAAATGTTGATCTTTTTATATCTGAATTTTTTATTTTAATAATATTATTATCTATTGTAGGTAATACAGCTACTGTAATAGCTGATGTATGTAATCTACCTTGTGTTTCTGTTTTAGGTATTCTTTGAACTCTATGAACTCCTGATTCATATTTTAATAAATTATAAATTTTTTTTTTTTTAACATAAAATATTATTTCTCTATAACCATTATTATTTTTATTAATATTTAATATATTATATTTTATATTTTTTTTTTTAAAATACATAATATACATTCTAAAAATATCTTTTACAAATATATTAGATTCATTACCACCAGTTCCTGAACGTATTTCAATAATAGCTTTATTTATATATTTAATTTTTTTTTTATCTTTATTTTTTTTTATTTTATCAATATTATTTAAAATAATAATTTTTAATTTTTTTAATTTTAATTTTATTTTTTTTATATTATTTTTAATTTCTAATAAAAAATTATAATCATTATTTTTAATTTTATATAATTTTTTTAATTCTATTAAATTTTTTTTTTTTTTTTTATATAAATTATAATTAAATAATAAAATATTTATTAAATTATAAATTTTATTATTATATTTTTTTTTTAAATATTTTTTTTTACCTATTATTAAATTATAAATATTTTTATATTTATTAATAATTAATTTAATATTATTATATAATGATTTTTTATAATTCATAATTTATTTTTTTTTATATTATTAATAAATTTAATTATTATTATTATTTAATGAATAAATTTAAAAAAATTGATAAATATATAAAAAATATAAATAAAATTAAAAAAAAAAATAATATATATATAAAAAAAAAATTTTTAAATAAAAATGGTATTATTAATAAATTATTAAAAAATATTAATAATATTAAAAATAAAAAATGTTTAGGTATAAAAATAAATTATTTTAAAAAAAAATTATTATCAATAATAAAAAAAAAAAATAAAAAAAAAAAAAATAAAAAAAAAATAAATAATGATTTTTTTTATATAAAAAAAAAAATTTATAAAATAGGTTCTAAAAATCCTATAACGTTAATAAAAGATAAAATAATAAATATATTATATAATTTAAATTTTAAATATATTAATAGTAAAGAAATAGAAGATGATTGGAATAATTTTACAGCTTTAAATTTTCCTAAATATCATCCATCTAGAAAAATGCAAGATACATTTTTTATTAATAAAAATTATTTATTAAGAACTCATACTTCTTCTATACAAATAAGATATATGAATAAAAAAAAACCTCCTATTAAAATTTTTACCTTTGGTAAAGTTTATAGAAATGAATCAATTACTAAAACTTCATTTAATATGTTTCATCAAATAGAATTAGTTTATGTTTATAAAAAAATATCTATTTTAGATTTAAAAAAAATAATAATTTTTTTAATAAAAAATTTATTTTTTATAAAATATAAAATTAGATATAGAACATCATATTTTCCTTTTACAAAACCTAGTTTTGAAGTAGATATTTTTTATAATAAAAAATGGGTAGAAATAATAGGTTGTGGATTAATTAATAAAAAAATATTAAAAAATGTTAATATTAATTATAATAAATATTCAGGATTAGCTTTAGGTATAGGAATAGAAAGAATAGCTATGATTATATATGATATAAAAGATATTAGAGAATTATTTAAAAATAATATAAATTTTATAAAACAATTTAAATCAGTTTTATAATTTATAATAAATTTTTATTTTTTTCATATAAAATAATAGAACAAGCTATTGTAACATTTAATGAAGATATTTTATTACCTAAAATAGGTATTTTAATATTATCATTTGATAATTTTAATATATTATTAGGAATTCCTTTTTCTTCATTACCTAATATTAAAGCTATATTATTATTATTTTTTTTATTAAAATAATTTACGCAAGTTTTTTTAGATTTTTCTGTTATAGATATAATTTTAAATTTTTTTTTTATTAAAAATTTAATAGTATTTTCTATATTTTTTTCCCTACATATAGCTATTTTAAAAATAGCACCTGATGAAATTTTAATTATTTCTGAATTAAATATATAATAATTTTTATGTATTATAATTAAATTAACATTAAAACATACAGAAGTTCTAATAATAGAACCTATATTTTTAGTATCATTAATATTATATAAAATTAATATTAATAAATTATTTTTTTTATTATTATTAATAATATTTTTTAAAATATATTGTTTATTAAAATATATATAAGCTATTAAACCTTGATGATTTTTTTTTTTTTTATTATTTTTATTATTTATTATTTTTTCTATTATATTTTTATTTAAAATTTTTATAGGAATATTTTTTTTTTTTATAATATTAATTAATAAATTATATTTATTAATTTTATTTTTATCAATATTTATTAATAATAATTTAATATTATTTGATAAGATAGCTTCTTTTATAATATGGTAGCCATATATTAAAATTGATTTTTTTTTCATACTTTTATTAAGTATTTTATTAAATAAATAATAATATAATATTTTTTTAAAAAAAATATATATTAAATATTAAAATATTAAATTAATAATACTAATAAATTTTAAATTATAATTAAATAAAAAAAAAAATTTTAATTTAATATTTATTACAAATATTAATTTTTTTAAAAAAAAAATGAATAAAATAATTTATAATTCTAATAATAAAAATAAAATTAAAATATTTAAGATTATTAATAAATATTTAAAAAAAATAAAAATAATTAATGAATTAGAAATATATAAAGGTAAAATTATTAATATATTAGATGATTATGTAATTATAGATTTTGGTTATAAATTTGAAGGTATAATACCATTAAATGAATTTAAAAAAGAAAAAATTAAAAAAGGTGATAAAAAAGATATAATGGTTATTAAATTAGATTATAATGGTAATTGTTTATTATCATATGAAAAAGCTAATATTTTTAAATCATGGTTAAAAATACAAAATGATTATAAAAATAAAAATACTTTAAAAGGATATGTAATTTCTAGAACTAAAGGAGGATTTATAATTAATTTATATAATAATATATCTAGTTTTTTACCAGGATCACATATAGATATAAAATCAATAAAAGATTATGATTATTATGTAGGTAAAAGTATAGATGTTAAAATTATAAATATTAATTTAAAAAATAAAAATATAATAGTTTCTCATAAAATATTAATAGAAAAAAATATAGAAGATAAAAAAAAAAAATTATTATCTTCTTTAAGAATAGGACAAATAATAGAAGGTAAAGTAAAAAGTATAATATCATATGGAGCTTTTATTGATTTAGGTATTTTAGATGGTTTATTACATATTACTGATATATCATGGAAAAAAATTGATAATCCTTCAGAAAAATTAAAAATAGGTAAAAAATATAAATTAATAATATTAGAAATTGATAAAGATAAATTAAGAATACAATTAGGATTAAAACAATTAACTACTCATCCATGGGATTTATTTAAAAAAAAAATAAAAATTGATAATATAATAAAAGGTAAAGTAAATAAAATAACAGATTACGGAGCTTTTTTAGAACTTTATGATGGTATAGATGGTTTATTACATGTTTCTGAAATGTCATGGAATAATCAATTAAAAACAGCTAAAGATTTTGTAAAAATTAATGATAAAGTAAAATGTAAAATTATAGATATAGATAAAAAAGAAAAAAAAATATTTTTAAGTATAAAAAGATTAAAAGAAGATCCTTGGAAAAAAAATATTAAAAAATATCCTATTAATAGTATTCATAAAGGTAAAATAGTAAAAATATTAAAAAATAATTATGGTTTAAAAATAGAATTAGAAAAAAATTTATATGGTATTTTATTAAATTATGAAATATCTTGGTATAAAGATATAGAAAATTTATTTAAAAAATATAAAATAGGAGATAAAATAAAAATAAAAATTTTATCAATAGATATAAATATGAGAAAAATTTATTTAACTCATAAACAAATTAAAGAAAATAAATGGAATAAATATAAAGAAATTTATAAAATTAATAGTATACATTATGGTAAAATTAAAAAAATATATAATTATGGTATAATTTTAAAAAATAAAAATCATAAATTTTTAAAATTTTTTATACCTTATAGATTATTAAAAAAAAAAGATTATAAAATAAAAGAAAAAATAAAATTTAAAATTTTAGATATAAATATAAAATATAAAAAAATTATTGTTTCACCTTATATAAATAATAAATTTTATAATAAAAAATATTTTTTTGAAAAATCTACTTTTGGTGATTTAAATGAATTAATAATGATAAAAAAAAGAATAGAAGAAGAAGAAAAAAAAAATAAATAATTTATAAAAAAATTTTAATAATATTATTAATTTTAAAATTTTTAATATTTATTATTAATCCATAAATAATTTTTTTTTTAAAATATATAATATTTTTAAAAATATTATTAATATATTTAATATTATTTAATTTATCATTAAATATTATTTTAATTAAAAATTTTTTTTTTTTTTTTATTAATAAATTATTAATTATTATTTTTTTATTATAAAAAAAATTAATTTTTTTATATTTAAAATTTTTTTTTTTAATATTAATATTAAATTCTTTTTTAAATATTAATAATATATTTAAAATTAATAATAATATTTTTTTTTTATTTAAAAAATTATAATTATATATTTTATATATTTTATTTATATTGAAAATTTTTTTTTTAAAAAATAAATAATTAATAATTTTAAAAAAATTTAATTTATAAAAATTTTTATATAAATTAAATTTTTTTAAAATTATATTTTTATAATTATTATTAATAATTTTTTTAATTTTATTAATTTTAATTTTTTTTTTTATTTTTTTATTTTTTAAATATCCAAAAATAATTTTTTTTTTATTTTTTTTATATAAATTTAAAAATTTTAAAAATTTTTTAAAAATATAATATATACTTATTTTATTATTATCTTGTTTAATATAAATAATTAATTTTTTTTTAGCTCTTGTAGTAGCAACATATAAAATATTAAAATTTTCTATTTGATTATAAATTAAAAAATTTTTAATAATATTTTTATATTTTTTTTTTTTTTTAAAATTAAATAATATTTTAAAATTATTTAAATTTTTTATATTTTTTTTATTATATAAAATATTAAAATTAATAAAAGGTAATAATACAATTTTATATTGTAATCCTTTAATTTTATGAATAGTAGAAATATTAATAATATTATTATTATTTACTTTATTATTAATAATAATATTTTTTTTATATATTTTCCAATATTTAATAAAATCATATATTTGATTTTTTTTTTTTTTTTCAAATTTATATATAATATCTAAAAATTTAGATATAAATTTTATATTTTTAAATTTATTAAATTTTAATTTTTTTATTATATATTCAAAAAATTCATATAAATTTAAATTTAATAAATAATTATATGATATAATTATATTAATTTTTTTTAAATATTTAATAAAATTTTTAATATTTTTTTTTTTATATGTAATATTATATAATATTTTATAAAATATTTTTTTTTTAAAATATTTTATTTTTTTTAATAAAAAAATAAAATTAATACGATATTTAATATTATTTTTATAATAAAAAATTTTTATAAATTGAATTAAAATTTTTATATAAATAATATTATTTAATAAAAAAAAATTTTTATTTATATATATATTATTTTTTTTTAATTTTTTATTTAATTTTTTAATTAAATATTCAATATCATTATTTTTAATAGTTAATATTATTATATCTTTACATTTATAACCTTTATTAATTAATATTTTTATATTATTAATTAATAAATTAATTAATTTTTTTTTTTTTTTATAAATATTAATTTTAACATAACCATCTTTTTTATAATTATTTAATTGTATAATATTTTTATTATATATTTTTTTATATTTTTTTTTAAAAAAAAAATTATAAATATAATAATAAAAATTATTATTAAATAATATTATATAATAATTACTTCTGTAATTTTTTTTTAAAGTTATTTCTTTAATTTTAAAATTATTATATATATTTTTTATATTTTTTAATATTTTTATAGAATTTACATTTCTCCAACCATAAATTGATTGTTTAATATCACCTAAAAAATATATATAACCACCTTCAGATAAAATATTCTTAAATAAATAATTTAAATTATTCCATTGATCAATAGAAATATCTTGAAATTCATCTATAAAATATATTTTATATAAATTACTAATAATTTCATATTTATATAATAATTCTTGTTTTATATTAAAAAATTTATTTTTATTAAAATAAAAAATATTTTTATTAAATATTTTATATATTTTTAATAATAATTTTATATATATAAAATTATTATCAATTATATTATATATTATATATTCATAACAATGTTTTTTTAAAAAATTATTATAATCAAATAAATAATTTTTTATAATTTTTTTATATTTTATAATTTTATTTTTTTGTTTTTTATTAATTTTTTTAGAAAAAAAATTATTAATTTTTAATGATTTTATTAATCTTTTATTAAATATTGTTTTTTTAAAAAAAATATTTTTTATTAAATTAATATTAATTTTTTTTTTAAAAATATTTGGTATATCTGAATATAAAAAAGATTTTTTATTAATTTTTTTTTTTTTTAAAAAATTAAAAAATTTTATTTTTTTTATTTTTAATTTTTTTTTTATTTTTTTTTTTTTATTTTTTATTGATAAAAATAAATTATTATTAATTTTTTTTTTATTTTGTTTTATATATAAAAAATTATTATAATTTAAAAAATAAATAATTTTTTTATAAAAAAAATTTTCAATATTTATAATACCATTATTAATATATTTTAATATATATTTATTAAAATTTTTTTTTTTATATAAAAAATTATTTATTATTTTTTTAATTATTTTATTAATATATATTTTATTATAAATTAAAAAATTATTTTTTTTTAATAAATAACTATGACTATATATTTTATATATAAATTTATCTATTGTAAATATTGATAATTTATTATAAAAAAAAAATATATTTTTTAAAAGTTTTTTAGAATATAAATATATTTCTTTATTATTAATATTTAATTTTTTAGATAATATTTTAGTTAAATAAAAATTATTATTATTTTTATTAGATAATTTTTTTAAATTATTTATTATTCTATTAATAATTTCTAATGAAGTTTTTTTATTAAAAGTAATAATTAATATTTTAGAAAAAAAATTTATATTATTTATATTTTTATATAAAAAAAATATATATTTTATTATTAATTTATTAGTTTTACCTGTTCCTGCTGAAGTATTATAAATTTTTAAAAAAATATTTTTTTTACTTTTTATATTCATAATTTAAAAAAAAAATTTTATATATTATTAATATTAAATATATTTTTTTTTAAAAATATAATTTAAAATAAAAAATATGTATAAAAATAATATAATTAAACATTATGAAACAATTATAATTTTTACACCAGTATTATCAGATGATCAAATAAAAAATTCATATAATGAATATAAAAATTATTTAATTAAAAAAGATGTTAAAATAATAAAAAAAGAAAAATGGGGAATGAAAAAATTAGCTTATAAAATTAAAAATAAATATAATGGTTTTTTTTATTTATTTGAATATAAAGCTAATGTTAATTTAATTAAAAAATTAAATTTTAAATTAATTAATGACGAACGTATTATTAGATTTTTAACAGTTAAAATGAATAAATTTGCTATTGAATATTCAAAAACTAGAAAAAAAATAAAAAATGAAAAATAATAATAAAAAAATAAAATATTTATTACCATTAAATATAAATATAAAAAAAAAAAAAAAATATTGTTTTTTTAAAAAAAAAAAAATTAAATATATAGATTATAAAAATCCTAAATTTTTAATTCAATTTCTTAATGAATTTGGTAAAATTTTACCTAGAAGAATAACAGGAACATCTAAAAAATATCAAAAATTATTAAATAAAGCAATTAAAAGATGTAGACATATTGGTTTATTACCTTTTATAACTGATGATTTAAGATAATATATAATATATAATATAATAAAATTGTTAATTTAATGATTAAAATAATTTTAAAAAAAAAAATTAATAAATTAGGTAATATAAATGATGAAAAAATAGTAAAATTTGGTTATGCTATTAATTATTTAATACCTAATAATTTAGCAGTAATAGCTACTAAATCTGAAATTAAAAAAAATAATGAATTAATAAAACAAATAAAAAATAATAAAAAAAATTTAATAAAAAAATATGATTATTATATAAATAAATTAAAAAATATTAATATTATTTTTTATATTAAAAAAAAAAAAGAAATATATAGTTATATAAATAAAAATAGTATAAAAAATAAATTAAAAGAATATAATATATATATTAATAATGAAAATATATATATAAAAAAAAAAATTAATAGTTTAGGAAAATTTAAAATTAAAATTAAATTTTTAAAAAAAAAAAAAATTAATTTAAATATTAAAGTTTTAAAAAAAAAATAAATATATTATATTATGTTTGTATTTTTTTTAAAAAAAAAATATTATATTATTACTAATTTAATATTAAATATTTTATTATTAATTAATATTATTAATAATATTTTAATATTTAAAATATTATTTTTAAAAAAAAAATATATAAAAATAATTTTATAAAAAAAAAAATAATTTTAAAAATTATTTAAATAAAAATTTTTTGTTTATAAATTTATATATTATTTCATTTAAATTACCATTTATTATTTTATTAAAATTATTAGTTTTATATCCAGTTTTTAAATCTTTTATTAATTTATATGGATTCATAATATAATTTCTAATATAATTTTTTTTTTTTATTTTTTTTTTTTTAATTATTTTTTTAAATAATTTATATTTTAATATTTTTATAGCATTATTTTTATTTTGTAATTGTGATCTTGTTTTAGTATATTCTACTACTATATTAGTTGGTATATGTTTAACTCTAATTCCAGTTTCTACTTTATTAACATTTTGACCACCTGATCCACTAGATCTAAAAGTATTAAATATTAAATCTTTATAATTAATTTCAATTTTTTTTTTAATTTTTAAAGGATAAACTGAAACATACGCTAATGAAGTTTGTCTTTTTTTTTTTTTATTAAAAGGTGATATCCTTATTAATTTATGAATTCCATTTTCACCATATAAATAACCAAAAATATATTTACCTTTTATTTTAATTAAAGTTTTTTTATTGTTAAAATTTTTATTAATAATAGTATATGAATAATTATTATTATTAGCCCACATAATATACATATTTTCTAATATTTTAACCCAATTATTACTATCTTTACCTCCTAATTTAGAATAAATTTTAATTATAGCATTATAATTATATTTTTTTTTAAATATATATTTATTTAATTTATAGATTAATTTTTTAATTTTATTTATATATATATTAATTTCATAATTATTTTTTTTATAAAAAAAATATAATAATTTTATATCATTATATATTAATAATATTTTTTTATAAATAAATATAATTTTATTATATTTATTTATTTTTTTTTTATAAAAAATTTTTTTTTTATTATTATTAATAATTTTTATTTTTTTTTTAATATTATTATTATAATCAATTATTTTATTAATATTAATTAAATTTTTTATATTTTTTATTGTAATATTAATATTTTTTTTTATAAACATTATTTAAAAATATTATAATTCGGAGAGAGAGGGATTTGAACCCCCGGAAGAATAAAAATTCTTCAACGATTTTCAAGACCGTCGCAATAAACCACTCTGCCATCTCTCCTAATAAAAAATTTTACTTTTTTTTAAAATATAATTTTTTTTTTAAAAAAAAAAAAATATATTAAATTTAAAAATTATAAAATTAAAATGTCATTAAAAATTACTAATGAATGTATTAATTGTGGTGCATGTGAATTAGAATGTCCTAATAATGCTATATATGAAGGTGGTAAAAAATGGAAATTATCAGATGGAACATCTATTAAAAATGATTTTATTATATATAATAATAAAAAAATTTATAAAAATAAAAAATATTCACCTATTAATAAAAATTACTATTATATAGTAAAAGAAAAATGTACTGAATGTATAGGTTTTTTTAATATTCCTCAATGTTCTTTAGTATGTCCTATTAATTGTTGTATTAAAGATAAAAAAAATAAAGAAAATAATATAGATTTAATAAAAAAAAAAAAAATATTACATAATAAATATTAATATTTAAAATAATAATAGATAATTTTATTACTAATAAAAAAATATTAAATAAAATATTAAATTTAATATATTTTATATTATTATACTATTATATACTAGAAATACTATATTAGTATAGTATTATTATATAATAATAATAATAATAAAATTAATTTATTGACGTAAGGGGGATTTGAACCCCCGACTTTTGGGTTATGAAACCAATACTCTACCACTGAGTTATTACGTCTTTTTTAAAACAAAAAAAAAATTATAGTATAGTATTAGTAGTCTATTATATATTATATATATTATATGGTCTCGGCTGGATTTGAACCAGCGACCTCTTGATTATGAGTCAAGTGCTATAACCTACTAAGCTACGAGACCATTAAAAATTTAATTATATAATAATAATTATTATTATATCATATAATTATAAATTATTTTTTTTTATATTAAAAATAATTTTTTTTTTATTAAAATAAAAATATTTTTTTTTAAAAATTTTTTTATTAATAATAATATTATTGGTTAATGTTTCTTTACAAATTTTAATTTTATTATTTATTAATATTTTATATATATTATTTTTTTTATATAAAAAAATATTAATTTTATCTATTAATTTATAATTTTTTTTTTTTCTTAATCTTTGTATTTTATTTATAAAATATCTTACTAAATATTCTTCTTTTAAAATATTATTTATTTTAGTATTTAATATAATGATTGTATTATTTTTAGAATACATAATATTATTTTTTTTAATAACTTTATATATTATAAATACTTCATTTAAATTAATTTTTATTTTTTTTATATTTATATATTTTTTTTTCTCTAATTTAGAAATAGATTTATTTTTAATTTTTTTAAAAAAATTTTCAATATATTTTATTTTATTTTTATATTTAGGACCTAATATTTTATAATTTAATTTAATTTCTTTATTAATATATTTTTTTAATTTTTTATATTTTATAAAATTTATTTTTTTTATATTTACTTCTTTTTTTAATAATTTTATATTATTAATATTTTTAAATATTTTTTTATTTTTATTATTAATTAATATATTTACACTTTGTAATGGTTGTTTAACTTTTATTTTTTTTTTTTTTCTTAATGATAATATAATGCTACAATATTTTCTTATAAATAACATATTATTTTCAATAATATTATTAATATATTTTTTATTATATTTAGGAAATTTTTTTAAAATTATATTTTTATTTTTTTTATTAATATATGATAATTTTATAAATAAATATTCCATAAAAAAAGGTGATATAGGATAAGATATTTTTAAAACATTTATTATACATTTATATAATGTTTGATAAGCTGAAATTTTATCATTATCATATTTTTTTTTCCAAAATCTTTTTCTAGATAATCTAATATACCAATTACTTAAATCATATATTACAAAGTTATATATATCTCTTGATAAATAAGTTATATTATATAATTTATAATTATTATATGTTTTAAATAATAAATTATTTAATTTAGATAATATCCATTTATCAATATATTGATTTTTATATTTATCTTTTAAATTAAAATTATCAATTTTAGAATAATTTAAAAAAAATAAATAAATATTATATAATGTATTAAAAAATTTATTTTTAATTTTTTTTATATCTTCAATATTAAATTTAATATTTTTCCAAGGAAAATTATTATATACCATATACCATCTTATACTATCAGGACCATATTTTTTTAAAATTTTAAATGGATTTAATGTATTACCTTTACTTTTAGACATTTTTTTTCCTTTTTTATCTAATATTATACCTAATGGTAAAACATTTTTATAAGATATATATTTAGATATTATAGTAGAAATAATATGTAATGTAAAAAACCATCCTCTAGTTTGATCTATACCTTCACTAATAAAATCAGAAGGAAAATAAATTTTATTATCAATTAATTTTTTTTTTTTTTTATTAAATGGATAATTATTTTGTGCATATGTTGAACAACCTGAATCAAACCAAACATCTATAACATCTAATTCTCTAAACATTTTTTTACCATTTTTTGAAGATAAAATAATATTATCTAAAAAATGTTTATGTAAATTTATATTTTTTTTTTTTAATGGATTATTATTAATATATCCTAATTTAATAGATTTATTAATTTCATTATTTAATTGTTTTAATGAACCTATAACTAAATATTCTTTTTCATCTTTAGTTTTCCATATAGGTAAAGGAGTTCCCCAAAATCTAGATCTTGATATATTCCAATTTTTAATATTTTTTAACCAATTTTCAAATTTTTTTTTTATTAAATTAGTAGTACACCAATTAATTTTTTTACTTAATTTTATAATTCTTTTTTTTATTTTTTTTAAATTTATAAACCAAGATTTTATAGGATAATATATAATAGGTTTATTAGTTCTCCAACAATGAGGATAAATATGTTTAAATATTTTTATTTTAAATAATTTTTTTTTTTTTATTAAATATTTAATAAATATTTTTTCTATTAAATATTTATTTTTTTTATAATTATTGTTATAATAACTATTTTTAATATATTTATTACCTAATCCTAAAGGTACTTTTTTTATGAATTTACCATTTTTATCAATTATTTGATATAATTTGTTATTTTTATTTTTATATAATATTTCTGAAATATTATTTTTTTTACCTATTTCAAAATCATTTTTACCAAAATTAGGTGCTATATGTATTATACCAGTTCCTATATCTTCTTTAATTAAATTTAAATTATCATTAATAATTATAAATTTTTTTTTTTTTTTTATAGTATAATTAAACCAATTTATTAATTGTTTATATTTTAATCCTATTATTTTTTTACCTAAAAATCTTTTTAATATTTTATATTTATTATTATATAAAATATTTTTTATTGATTTTTCAGATATAATAATATTAATTTTTTTTTTAAAGTATATATTATATATTTTTATTAATAAATAATATATATTACCTTTTATTAATAATGCTGAATTACAAGGTAAAGTCCATATAGTAGTAGTCCAAGATAATAAATAAATTTTATTTTTTATTTTTTTAAAAATTTTTTTTTTTATTAATTTAAATAAAACATATACTGATATATCTTTAATTTTTTTATATGTATAAGGTAAATTTAATTCTTGATAACTAATAGGAGTACCTGCTATTGGTGAATAAGGTAAAACCTTATATTCTTTATATAATAAATTTTTATTATATATTTTTTTTATAATCCACCAAATACTTTCTATATATTTATTAGAATATGTTATAAAATAATTTTTTTTATTAAAAAAATAACCTATTTGATTAGTAAATTTAATCCATTTTTTAAAATTTTTTTTAACAAATTTTTTACATTTATAATTATAATATTTAACTGAAATTTTTTTACCTATATCTTTTTTATTAATTTTTAATTTTTTTTCTACTTCTATTTCAATAGGTAAACCATGAGTATCCCAACCTAATTTACATATTACTTTATAATTATTCATAGTATAAAATCTATAAAATATATCTTTTATTATTCTAGAAAATATATGATGAACCCCAGGATTACCATTTATAGAAGGTGGTCCATCATAAATTATAAATTTTTTTTTATATTTATTTTTAATATTATAATTTAAAATTTTTTTTTTTTTCCAATATTTAAAAATTTTTTTATATATTTTATATAAATTTAAATTATTATTATCCACAATTTTTTTTTTTTTTTTTTTTTAAAAAAAAATTTTTAAATTTTAATTTATTTTAAACAGCCCATAGGGGAATTGAACCCCTCTTTCCAGAATGAAAATCTGACGTCCTAACCTATAGACTAATGGGCTAACTAAACTAAAAAATATATTTATATTATTTATTATAATTATTATTAATTAAATTAGATAATTGACTTTTTATTCTTGATGATTTATTAATATGAATAATTTTTTTAATTTTTAATTTATCTAAAAAAGAAAATATTTTTGATAAATATTTATTATTTTTATTAAAATTATATATTTTAAATTTTTTTTTAAAATTTTTAATTAAATTTTTTAATTTTATAATTTTATATTTATTATATTTTCTTTTTTTTATATTTTGTCTATTTCTTTTTAATACTGATTTATTTGACATTTATTTTATAATTAATTTAAAATAATAATTAATTTTTTTTTAAAAAAAATTTAATAATTAATATAATTTAATTTTTTTTTAAAAAAAAAAAAAATTAATTATTATTTATTTTATAATTAAAACCTATTTTTTTTAAATCTTTCCAAAAATTAGGATATGATTTATTAATAGTATCAGGATTTTCAATAATTATTTTTTTATTTTTTATAGCTAAAATAGAAAAACTCATAGCCATTCTATGATCTTTATATGTTTTTATAAAAATTTTTTTATTTTTTTTTTTTTTAAAATTTATTATTTCAATAGAATTATTATTTATTTTAGTAATAGTACCAATTTTTTTTAATTCATTATTTAATGCTTTTAATCTATTAGTTTCTTTAATATTTAATGTTTTTAATCCTGTTAATAAACATTTAATTTTTAATTGTGAACAAGTTAATATAATAGTTTGAGCAATATCAGGAGTAGATTTTAAATTTATTTTTAAAAAATTAGGATATATAAATTTTTTTTTTTTTTTAATTATTATTTTATTTTTTTTAAATTTAGTATTAATACCAAAATATTTTTTATAAATTTTATAAATTATATTATCACCTTGTAAACTTTTTTTTTTAAAACTAATTAAAGTTAATTTTATATTATTTAATAATGAAATAATAGAATAAAAATAAGATGCTGAACTCCAATCAGATTCTATATAATATTTTTTTTTTTTTATATATTTTTTATGTTTTATTGTAATTAAATTATTTTTAAATTTAAATTTAAAATTAAATTTTTTAAAAATTTTTAAAGTCATTTTAATATAAGATAAAGAAGTAATATTATTATTTAAAAAAATTTTAAATTCATTTTTAAATTTAGGTGATATTAAAAGTATAGAAGTTATAAATTGACTACTAATATTAGAATTAATATATATTTTATTTTTTTTTATTTTTTTACCTATTATTTCAATAGGTGGGAAACCTATTTTTTTTTTATAAATTATATTAGCCCCTAATTTTTTTAATGATTCTACTAAATCATATATAGGTCTTTTTTTCATCCTTGATGATCCTGTTAAAATAATTTTTTTTTTTTTTTTATTTTTAATAATAAAATAAGATATTAAAAATCTCATTACTGTACCAGCATCTTTAATATTTAAAATTTTATTTTTATTATTTAAAGAATCAATCATTATATTAGTATCTCTAGAATTTGATAAATTAATTAATTTTAAATTATTTGATTTATCAAATAATTTTTTAATTATTAATAATCTATTAGATTCACTTTTTGAACCACTAATATTAATTTTTATATTATTATTAATAATATTATTTTTATTATATTTTAATATTATTGATTTCATATTAAATATTTATTAATTATAATAACTATTATTATATATTAATTTTTATCTTATATATATTATTAATACATTTATATCAGAAGGTGAAATACCACTAATTCTAGAAGCTTGACCAATAGATAAAGGACGTAAATAATTTAATTTTTCTTTAGCTTCATTAGATAATGATTTTATTTTTAAATAATTAAAATTTTTAGGTATTTTAAAATTTTCTAATTTATTCATCATTTTAACATTTTTTTTTTCTTTTTTTATATAATACTCATATTTTATATAATTATAAATTATAATTTTATATTTTTTAAAAAATTTTAAATTATTTTTAATTATTTTTATATTTTTAATATAATTTAAAATATTATTAATATTAATTTCAGATCTTAATATTAAATTTTTTATAATTATTTTTTTTTTTTTATAAAAAATTTTTTTTTTATTAAAATATTTTATAATTAAATTTATTTTTTTTTTTTTTTTTTTTATATTTTTTATATATTTTTTTTTTATTAAACCTAATTTATAACCTTTTTTAGATAATCTAATATCAGCATTATCTTGACTTAATAATATTCTATATTCTACTCTAGAAGTAAACATTCTATAAGGTTCATTAGTCCCTTTAGTTATTAAATCATCTATTAAAACTCCAATATATGATTCATTTCTTTTTAAAATAAATGGTTTTTTATTATTTATTTTTAAATATGAATTAATACCTGCTATTAAACCTTGTGAAGCAGCTTCTTCATAACCTGTAGTACCATTAATTTGTCCTGCTAAAAATAAATTTTTAATTTTTTTAGTTTCTAAAGTAATTTTTAATTGTATAGGATTAAAATAACTATATTCTACTGCATATCCATATTCTAAAATTTTACAATTTTCTAGACCTTTAATAGTTTTAATAGCTTTATATTGTTTTTTTTTAGGTAAACAAGTAGAAAATCCATTAATATACATTATATTACTTTTAAAACCATCAGGTTCAATAAAAATTTGATGTTTATCTTTTTCTTTAAATTTTAAAACTTTTTCTTCTATAGAAGGACAATATCTAGGACCATTATTATTTAATTTTTTTTTAAATATAGGTGATTTATTATAATTATCTTTTATTATTTTATGAGTTTTTTTATTAGTATAAGTTATATAACAATTTTTTTGTAATTTTATTATTTTACTTTCTCTATAAGAAAATTTTTCAGGGTTTTTATCTCCTTTTTGAATTTTAATTTTATTAAAATTTATAGATTTTTTACATATTCTAGGTGATGTTCCTGTTTTCATTTTATTACTTAATAAACCATATTTTTTTAATTGATTAGTTAACCCTAAAGAAGATTTTTCATTAATTCTACCACCTTTATAATATTTATTACCAATAAAAATTTTACCATTTAAAAATGTACCATTAGTTAATATTACTGATTTACATTTTATTGTTTTTTTTTTTTTAGTTTTAACTCCTAATATTTTATTTTTTTTAATTATTAATTTTATTACTATATCTTCTAAAATATTAATTTTTTTTATAAATTTATATACATTTTTTATATATAAATTTCTATCTATTTGTGCTCTTGGACTCCACATAGCAGGTCCTTTAGATTTATTTAACATTCTAAATTGTATAGTTGATAAATCTGCTAAAATTCCCATATAACCACCTAAAGCATCTATTTCTTTTACTAATTGTCCTTTACCAATACCACCAATAGATGGATTACATGACATTTTACCAATATTATTAATATTCATAGTTATTAATAATACTTTAGCACCTAAATTATGACTAGATAATGAAGCTTCAATACCAGAATGACCACCACCTACAATAATAATATCATATTTTTTTTTCATTTTTTTTTTTTTTTTTAAAAATAAATATTATTTTTTTATATTTTTTTAAATAAAAATTTTCTTTTATTAACATTTTATTACTGTTATAATAATTATTATCCTTATAACCTATTAAATGTAAAGTTGAATGTATTAATACTCTTTTTAATTCTTTATTAAATAATTGATTATATTTAATAGAATTATAAATTATTTGATCAATACTAATAAAAATATCACCATATAATATTTTATTATTATTAGAATAATTAAATGTTATAGTATCAGTATATTCATTTTTTTTTAAATAAAAATTATTAATATATAAAATATATTTATTATTACAAAATATATAATTTATTTTATAAATATTTTTTTTTTCATTTATTATAATTTTATTAATTATATATTTTATTTTTTTTTTATTTATTTTTTTAATTTTTTTTAAAAAAAATAAATTAATCATTAATATTTAAATTATTTATTATTATAATAATTTATAAAAATTAAAAAAATGATATTTAAAAATTTTATAGATAAAATAAAAATTTATTGTATAGGTGGTAATGGAGGTAATGGTATTATTCATTTTAAAAAAAAAAATAAAAAAATTGGTAAACCAGATGGTGGTAATGGTGGTAAAGGAGGTAATATAATTTTTATTGGTAATAAAAATATTTATAATTTTTATAATATAAAAAATAAAAAATTTTATAAATCATATAATGGATTACAAGGAATGAAAAATTGTAAAAATGGTAAAAATGGTAAAGATTATATTATTAATGTTCCTTTAGGAACAAAAATAATCTATAATAAAAAAAAAATAAAAATTAAAAAAAATAAAAAAAAAATTAAAATTATATTAGGTGGTAAAGGAGGAAAAGGAAATAATTTTTATAAAAGTTCTATTAATCCAAAATCAATAAAATTTAGTAAAGGAAAAAAAGGTAAAAAAATATTAGTAAAATTAATTTTAAAAATTAATAATGATATAAGTATTTTAGGATTACCTAATACAGGAAAATCAACTATATTATCTTTAATAACTAATTCTAAACCTAAAATAGATAATTATTTTTTTACTACATTAAAACCTAATATAGGTATATATAATAATACTAATGATAGTATATATAAAAAAAATTATATTATTATGGATATGCCTGCAATTATAAAAAATTGTTATAAAGGTAAAGGATTAGGTAATAAATATTTAAAATATATAAAAAACAATAAAATTTTATTATTAGTAATAAATTGTAATAATATAAAAAATTTTTATAAACAATATTTTATTTTAAAAAATGAATTATTAAAAAGTAAAATTAAAATTAATAATAAAAAAATAATTTTAATTTTTTCTAAATATGATAAAATAAAAAAAAAAGATATTATTAAAATAAAAGAAAAAATAAATAAAAAATTTAATTTTTGTTTTTTTTCTTCTAAAGATAATAAAAAAAAAAATATTTATATTTTAAAAAAAAAAATTAATAAATTATTATAAATTATTTTTTTTTAAATAATTAATTAATTTACTAAAATCTTTAGGAATTTTTTTTATAAATTTAATTTTTTTTTTAGTTTTAGGATGTTTAAATTTTATATAAAATGAATGCAATGCTTGTCTTTTTAAAATATTAAAACAATTATTAATTTTATTATTTTTTAAAAAATTAATATTTTTATTACCTCCATATATTTTATCATTAAATATTGGATTACCAATATAATTTAAATGTACTCTAATTTGATGAGTTCTACCAGTTTTAATATTACATATAATTAATGTAAAATAATTAAAAATTTTTAATATTTTATATTTAGTTATAGATAATTTACCATATTTTTTATTATTAAATATTTGCATTTTTATTCTATTTTTTAAATTTCTACCTATATAATTTATAATTTTATCATTTTTTTTTTTAGGTTTCCCCCATACTAAAGCTAAATATTTTTTTTTAATTTTTCTTTCTATAAATTGTTTTTTTATATTATTATAACTTTTAATATTTTTTGCTATTATTAATAAACCTGAAGTATCTTTATCTAATCTATTTAATAATCCTAATTTATGATCTAAATAATTTAATTTACTATTTATATTATAATATTTTAACCAATTTATTATTGTATTTTTATAATTACCATATCCTGGGTTGTACCAATAATCCTGGTTTTTTATTTATTATTATTATATCATTATCTTCATAAAATATATTAATTTTTAGTTTTTTATTTTCATATATATAATTTTTTTTTTTTTTTATAAAAAAATTTTTATTATAAAAAAAATAAATAATATCATTTAATTTTATTTTTTTTTTTTTTTTAATTTTTTTTTTATTTAATAATACATTACCTATTTTAATATTATTTTGTATTTTCTTTCTAGAAATTTTTTTTTTTTTAAAATAAAAATATAAAAATTTATCTATTCTTTTATTTTTAATATTTATAAAAATTTTATTTTTTATATATATTTTTTTTTTATATAACATAACATATTTTTTAAAAAATATTAATATTAATTATGGAGTTGGTGGGATTTGAACCCACGTCCATATTAAAATATTTAAATATATGTTTACATATTTATCTAATTTTTAGAATTAATTTTTTTATAATTGAAATTAGAAAAATAATAAAAAAATTTATTTATTTATATTTTTATATATAAAAATTTAAATAAATAAAAATATATTTTTATATATCCTTATATTATTATGTCTTGTTTATTATTCTAAATTTATAAGGTAATTTAGATAAACAATCTTGCACTAAAATAAATTTAGTTTAGCATTTTATGCTGCAAGAGCAAAATTATTTTCTCCTTTTATTATATATTTTTAATATTTATAACGTAAAATATTAAAAACGATATGAATATTTAATACATTTTAATATGTCAAAACCTTATACAACCCCAATATTTAAAAATAAATATTTTTTTTTAAAAAAAAAATTATTTTATATTTTTTTGTTTTATTAAACTAATTATTGCTAATTCATATGATAATAAACCAAATCCTATTATAATACCTTTACTAAATGGAGAAATAAAAGATTTATTTCTTATTTTTTCTCTATTAAATATATTACTTATATGTACTTCTATAATTATAGATGTATCTTTTATTGATCTAATAGCATCTGATATAGCTAAAGATGTATGACTATAAGCACCAGCGTTAATTATTAATCCTAATAATTTTTTTTTTTTTTTAATATTATTACAATTATATATTGTATCAATTATTTTACTTTCACTATTATAATTAAAAATTTTAATATCTATATTATATTTTTTTAAATATTTTTTTTTTTTTTTTAATAAATAATTATTAATATCAATATTACCATATATATTTTTTTCTCTTGTTCCTATTTTATTAATATTAGGTCCATTTATTATTATAATTTTTTTTTTCATTTTAAATATTTTTTAAAAAAATTTATTATTTATAATTTATTTATTTTTTTTATAAAATCAATTTTTTTTTTAGATAATACAATATATTTACCTGTTTTTATATTAGGTTTTTTTATACCTGCAAAATTAATTCTATCTAAATAAACTATTTTATAACCAATTTTTTTAAAAATTCTATGAACAATTTTATTCCAACCTAATTTTATAGTTAAAGTAATATTTTTTTTATTTTTTTTATTAATATTTAAATATTCTATTTGTATTTTACCTTCTTTTAAAAAAAAACCTTTTTTAATCTTTAAATAATCATTAAATTTTAAATTTTTATTTAAAATTAAGTTATATGTTTTTTTTATTTTATATTTTGGATGTGTTAATTTTTTTGATAATTTTCCATCATTTGTTAAAAGTAAAATTCCAGTAGTATTTTTATCTAATCTACCAATAGGATATATACCATATTTTTTATATATATAAGGTATATAATTCATTATATTATTTCTATTTTTATTATCTTTTAATGTAGTTATACAATTTTTAGGTTTATTTATTAATAAATAAATTTTTTTTTTTATATTTATAATTTTATTATTATATTTAATAATATCATTATTTAATAATACTTTATAACCTAATGTATTAATTATTTTACCATTAACTTTAATAAAACCTAATTTTATTAAAGAATCTGCTTTTCTTCTTGAACATATACCGCATTTAGAAATATAATTATTTAATCTTAAATATTTATTCATTTATTTTATTAAATATTTTATTTAAAATAGCATTAATAAATTTTATATTTTTTTTACTTGAAAAAATTTTTGTTATTTTTAAATATTCACTAATTATTATTTTTATATATTTTTTATTTTTTTTTTTTATATATATAAATTCAATAATAGCTAATTTTAAAATTAATATATCTATTATATTTAATCTATTATAATTCCAATTTATTAAAAATAATTTTATTAATTTTTTTATTTTTTTTTTTTTTTTTTTTATTAATATAAAATTTTTATAAATATAAATAATTATTTTTTTTTTATTTATATTAAATTTTTTTTTAAATTTTATATTATAATATAATATAAATTTTAATATATTTTTATCTTCATATTGATAATAATAATTATATTTAATTAAATTAACATATTTATTAATATTTTTTTTTATATAATTATTATTATTATTTATAATTTTATTATAAATAATTTTCTTTCTTTTTTTTAAATTATTAAAAATTTTTTTTATAAATTTTTTAATTTTTTTTTTTTCAAATTTATTATTATAATAATATATAAATGATATTTTTAATATTTTTATTCTTATATAACTTTTAATTTTTAAAAATTTCAATTTTATTATTTTAAATTTTTTTTTAAAAATATACTAATATATTTTGTATTATTTCTTAATATTTATATATTAATATATAAATAATTTAAATATGGTATTTGAAGAAAAAGATAAATATATAAATAATAAAAAAGAATTAAAAGAAATTTATTCTAAAGTTTTAAATTCAGGTAATAAAAGATATTATTTTGATGTTAAAGAAACTAATATAGGTGATTATTATTTAAGTATTACAGAAAGTAAAAAATTTTTTTTAAAAAGTGGTAGACAAATTTTTAGAAAACATAAAATTTTTTTATATAAAGAAGATTTTAATGATTTTAAAAATATGTTAAATTCTATGATAGATTATATCTATGATAAAAAAGGTAAAGAAGTAATAATAAATGATAAAGAAAAAACAGAAAAAAATTTATATTTAAAAGAAAAAAATAATAATAATAATTATAAAAATAAAAAAGATAATATTATTATAAATAATAAAAAAAAAAATAATATAGAAAAAAAAAAAATAACAGAAAATAAGAAAGAAGAAAAAAAAAATAATTTAAATAAAAAAAATAATACAGATAAAAAAAATAATACAGATAAAAAAAATAATACAGATAAAAAAAATAAAAAATAAATATATTAATTAAATAAAATTAATAATAAAAAATATGAAAATTATATATTATATAATATATAATAAAATATAAATTATTTTTTTTTAATTATTTAAAATATTATATATTTGTTAATGTATTCAATATAAATATTATAGTAAACTAATAAATATATAATATTTTAAATAATGGATTATAAAATAATAACAATAGTAGGTAAAACTAATGTTGGTAAATCTACCTTATTTAATTTTTTAATAAAAAAAAAAAAATCTACTATTAAAAATAGTTTTAATACTACTAAAAATAAAAATTATGGTATTTTAAATTTAAAAGAAAAAAAATATTTATTAATTGATACTGGTGGTTTTATAAATGAAAATAATAATATATTATATTCTAAAATTAAAAATCAAATTTTAATATCTATAAAAGAATCACATTTAATATTATTAGTAATAGATGTAATATATGGTATTACTAATGAAGATAAAGAATTAATAAATATTATAAAAAAATATAATAAAAAAGTATTTTTATTAATAAATAAAATAGATATTAATAATAATAATAATATTATATATAATAATTATTATAATTATTATAAATTAGGAATTAAAAAAATTTATCCTATATCTACTACTCATAACATAGGATTTAAAAAATTATATAAAGATATAAATAATACATTTAATATTAATAATATTCAAATTCAATATATAAATAAAAAAATAAAATTATCTATTTTAGGTGTTCCAAATACAGGTAAATCAACATTTATAAATAAATTTTTTAATGATAATAATAAAAGTATAATATCTAAAAAATCTGGTACAACAATAGATACTTTATATTTTTATTATTATAAAAATAATAATAATTTAGTATTAATAGATACTCCAGGAATAAGAAAAAAATTTAAATTTAAAAAAAAAAAAAATTTTTTATTAAATACAATAAAAGTTATAAAAGAATCTGATATATGTATATTAATAATAGATATAAATAATTATATAACAAATAATGATTATTATATATATAAAAAAATATTAAAATATAAAAAAGGATTAATATTAATTTTTAATAAATGTGATTTATTAAAAAAAAATGAATTATTAAATTTTAAAAAAAAAATAAATAATATTAATGAATTTTATAATTATCCTAAATTATTTTTATCGTTAAAATATAATTTTAATAAAATTATTTTTAATAAAATTAATAAATTAATAAAATATATTTATTATAATAAAAATAAAAAAATAAAAACTAGTTTTTTAAATAAAAAAATATATTTTTTATTTAAAAAAATAAATAATAAAAAAAAATTTAAAATTAAATTTTGTTATCAATTAAAAGATAAATTATTTCCTAGTTTTTTGTTTATTGTTAATAAAATTAAAAAAATTAAAAATAATAATATAAAATATATTGAAAAAGAAATAATTAATGAATTTAATTTTTATGGAACTTCAATAGAAATTTTATTTAAAAAAAATAATTTAAATGATAGATATAAATATAATTTTAAAAGAAAAAAAAAAAATAATAAAATATTTAAAAATAAGAAAATTTATTAAAATTAATATAATTAATAAATTAATTTTATATAAAAAAAAAGAAAAAAAAATATTAAAATATATTGAAAAATATTCAAAAAAAATTAATAAATATTCAAAATATTATTTTTTAAAAAAAGATAAAAATATTTATAATAAAATTATAAATATAAAATTAAATAAAAAAAAATTAAATAAAAAAAAATATATATATAAAAAAAAAATTTATAAAAATTTAATTAAAATTCCTAATATTATTAATAAATTATATTTTAAAAAATATAAAAATAATATAAATAATAGTTTAATAATATATAATAACAATAAACAAAATATATTAAAAAAAAAAAAATATTTAACACATATAGAATTATCAAAGAAATTTGAACTTTTTAATATAAAAGATGCTACTAAAATTAGTGGTACAGGTTTTGTAATATATTCTGGTTTAGGTTTAAAATTATATAATTCATTAGTTAATTATTTATTATATTATAATAATAAATATGGTTATAAAGAATATAAATTGCCATTATTAGTAAATAAAAATTCTATATATGGTACTGGTCAATTACCAGAAAAAAATAATCAAATATATAATATATATAAAGATAAATTATATTTAATACCAACTGGTGAAGTACCTTTAATAAATTTATATAAAAATAAAATTTTTAATATTAATGATTTACCTATAAAATCACAAACTTATACTGATTGTTTTAGAAGAGAAGCAGGTTCTTATGGTAAAAAAGTTAAAGGATTAAATAGATTACATCAATTTGGTAAAGTAGAAATAGTAGAAATAACTGATAATAAAAATTCTAATAATAGATTAAAATATATGTTAAAACATATAAAAAATGTTTTAAAATCATTAAAATTAAAATTTAGAATAAAATTATTACCTTGTTTTAAAATTGGTTTTACTTCTTCTATAACTTATGATTTTGAAGTTTATTCTTTAGGTCAAAAACAATGGTTAGAAGTAAGTTCATTATCTAATTGTTTAGATTATCAATCTAATAATTTAAATATTTTTTATAAAGATAATAATATAAAAAAAAAATGTCATACATTAAATGGTAGTTGTATAGCTATACCTAGATTATTAATAAGTATAATAGAAATGTATCAAAGTAAAAATAATATAAAAATACCTAAAGTATTAAAAAAATTTTTTTAAAAATGAATTATATTTTAAATGTAAAAAATATTAATACTTTATTTTTAAATATATATACTGATGGTTCTTCTATATGTAATCCAGGTATTGGTGGTTATTCTATAATAATAAAATCAAATTATTTTTATAAAGAATATTCATGTGGTAAATTTAGATATACAACTAATAATAGAATGGAATTAATAGCTATAATAAAAGCTATAAAAATTATTAATAATTATAATTTTTTTATAGCTAATATTTTTACTGATTCTAAATATATTTTAGATTCAATAAATAAAAAAAGATTAATAAAATGGTATAAAAATAATTTTAAAAAAATTAAAAATTATGATTTATGGAAATTTTTTTTAAAAATTAATATTTATAAAAAAAAAAACATTAATTTTTTTTGGGTTAAAGGACATAATAAAAATATATATAATGAAAAATGTAATTTTTTAGCTAAAAAAGCTACTAAAAAAAAAAAAAAAATTATTGATTATAATTATGAAAAATTAAAAATTAATATATAAATTATTATATATATAATAATTAATAATAAATAAGTTAATATCTTTATCGCATTAATAAAAAATAAATAATGAGGAAAGTCTGGACACTAAAGAGAAATACAATGGATAACATCCATACATCGTAAGATGATGAATAGTGCAACAGAAAGTATGTATAAAATAATTTTTAATATTATTTATATATATAATATATATATTAATATATATTAAAAATTATTTTAATAGTGAAATCATGTAAACTCTGTATAGTGAAATGTCAAATTTTACCATAACTTTCTCGGTAATTTAATATGGTTGGTAGACAGATTGATATATATGGTAACATATATACTAGATAAATGATAAAGAATATTTTATTTTTTTTTATAAATAAAATATTACAGAATCCAGCTTATATATTAACTTATTTATTAAATAATTTTTAATATTTTATATTTTATAATTTTTTTATTAGGTAAATTAACTTTTATTATATCACCTTTTTTTTTCCCTATTAATTGTTTTGAAATAGGTGAATTAATTGAAATTTTATTTTTTTGTATATTTGATTCTATATTAGAAACTATTTTATATTTTTCTTTTTTTTTATAATTAATATTATATATTATAACTTTTGAATATATATATATTTTATTATTTTTATTATTATTATTATTAATAATTTTAATATTTGAAATAATATTTTTTATATTTTTAATTTTTATTTCTAATAGTTCATAAGCTTCTTTAGCAGCATTATATTCTGAATTTTCAGATAAATCACCTTTTTCTAATGCTTCTGATAATTGTTTAATTATTTTTTTTTTTTCTATTTTTTCTAAAAAAAATAATTTTTTTTTTATTTTTTTTAAACCATTTTTATTAATATATTCCATTTTTATAAAAAAAAATATTTAATTTTTAATATAAAATATATTAATTAAATATATTTTATAAAAAAAAAAATATTTATATGATAAATATTAATAAATTATTAAATTTTTTTTTTAAAAAAAAAATATATATAAAAAAAATAAATAAAGAAAAAATATTATTAATTTTAAAAGAAAAAATAATAAAAATTTTAAATAATGAAAAAAAAAATAAAAAATATAATATATATATAAAAGATAATAATTTAATTATTGAAAAATTATTTTTAAAAAAAAAAAAAATAGTAAAAATTAATAATTTAAATAGAAATATTATTTTTTTAATTAAAAAAGAAATAAAAAATTTAATTAATAAAGAATTAAATAATTTAAAATATTATTATTTTTTTAAAAAAAAAAATAAAATTATTCATATTAAATTAATTAATATTTTTAATAAAATTTTAATTTTTAAAGATAAATATGAAAATGAATTATATTATAATATAAAAAATAAAAATATATATATAAATTTTTTTATTATTGGTAATTTATATTTCTTTTTAGTTAAAAAAGTTTTTTTAAATAAAAATAATAAAATAATAATTATTTTATCTAGAAATGATAAATTATTTATAAAAGAATTATTTAAATTAGAAATACCTGAAATAAAAGATGGTATTATAAAAATAAAAAAAATTGTAAGAATACCAGGATTTAAAACTAAAATAGTAATATATTCTAAAAATAAAAATATAGATCCTATTGGTACTTGTTTAGGATTTAAAGGTATAAGAATAAAATTTATTAAAAAGGAATTAAATAATGAAAGAATTGATTTAATAAAATATACAAAAAATATAAATTTGTATATTGAAAGATTATTATATCCTTTTAAAATTAAAAAAAAAATTATTTTAAAAGAAAAAATTTATTTATTTTTTAAAAAAAAATTATTATCTAAAATTATAGGTATAAATGGTGTAAATATAAAATTAATATCTTATATATTAAAAAAAAATATTATTATTAATGAATATAAAAAATAATATTTAAAATATATATATTTTTTAAAAAAAAAAAAATGTTAAAAAAAAAAAAAATTGATTTATATGAATTTATTTCTATTAATGATTTATCATTAATGTTAAATGTTAATAATTTAAAAATTATTAATATATGTAAATTATTAGGAGTTAATGTAAGTTTAAATTATAGATTAGATAAAGAATTAATATTATTGATATGTGATGAATTAGGTTATAAAGTAAATATTATTGATAAATTAAAAAATTTAAATTTTTTAAATGAAAAAAAAAAAAAAAAAAAAAAATATATAGTTAGACCACCTATAATATCTATTATGGGTCATGTTAATCATGGTAAAACATCTTTATTAGATTATATAAGAAAATCTAATTTAATATCATTAGAATATGGTAATATTACTCAACATATGGGTATATATAATGTAAAATTAAATAATAATAAAACTATAACATTAATAGATACTCCAGGTCATGAATCTTTTTTATCTATTAGACGTAGAGGTATTAAAATATCAGATATAGTTTTAATAGTAATATCTGTTGATAAAGGTATAATGAATCAAACTATAGAATCTATTAATCATGCTAAAAATGATAATTTACCTATTATTTTTATTTTTAGTAAAATTGATAAAGTTAAAAATATAAAATTTAATATAGATAAAATAAAAAATAATTTAAAA
This sequence comes from Candidatus Shikimatogenerans bostrichidophilus, assembly GCA_029851145.1. GTDB lineage: Bacteria > Bacteroidota > Bacteroidia > Flavobacteriales > Blattabacteriaceae > Shikimatogenerans > Shikimatogenerans bostrichidophilus_E. The sequence continues at coordinate 83,950 of CP099823.1, forward strand.
AAATTAAATATTAATTTAAATATAAAAAATGATAAATATTTATATCAAAAAATATCAATAAAAACTGGATATGGTATTGAAAAATTAATAAATAAAATAAATATTTTATCTAAAAAATTAAATTTATTAACTAATATTAATACTTTAAATTGTTATGGTATTATAATAGAATCATATTTAGATAAAAAAAAAGGTTATTTAGTAAAAATATTAGTACAAAAAGGAATATTAAGAGTTGGTGATTATATAATATCTAATTTTTATTATGGAAAAATTAAAAATATTTTTAATGATTATAATATAAAAATTAAAAAAGTTTATCCTTCTTATCCAGCTATTATAATAGGATTTAATGGTCCTCCTTTTTCAGGTAGTAAATTTATAGTATTAAAAAAAAATTATAAAAATTATATTAAAAATATTATTAATAATAATAAATTATTAATTAATAAAAAAAAAAAAAAAAAAAAAAATAATAATAAAATAATTAATATTATATTAAAAGCTGATGTTGATAGTTCTATAAGTGTTATTTTAGATGAAATTAATAAATTTGATAATATTAATATAGTGAATCAATCAATAGGTAATATTAATCAATCTGATATTAATTTAGCTACTATATTTAATTGTATAATAATAGGATTTAATATTAAAATTAATATAAATAAAAAAAAAAAAATTAATAATAAAAATAATATATATATATTTAATGTTATATATGATATAATAAATTTTTAAAAAAAAAAAAAAAAAATAATAATAAAATAATTAATATTATATTAAAAGCTGATGTTGATAGTTCTATAAGTGTTATTTTAGATGAAATTAATAAATTTGATAATATTAATATAGTGAATCAATCAATAGGTAATATTAATCAATCTGATATTAATTTAGCTACTATATTTAATTGTATAATAATAGGATTTAATATTAAAATTAATATAAATAAAAAAAAAAAAATTAATAATAAAAATAATATATATATTTTTAATGTTATATATGATATAATAAAATTTTTAAATAATAAAATTAATAATAATAATAATTTAATTAATAATTATAAAATAATAAGTAAATCAAAAGTAATAAAAATATTTAAAATTAAAAAAAAAAAAATTTATGGTTGTTTAGTATTAAATGGTAAAATTAATAAAAATAATAATATTAATATATTAAGAAATAATAAAATTATATTTAAAGGTAAAATTTTATCTTTAAGAATATTTAATAAAAATGTTATAGAAGTAAAAAAAAATAAAAATTTTGGTATTATTATAAAAAATTTTAATAATTTAAATATTGATGATATTATTGAATCATATAAATAAAAAAAAAAAAAATTAAAATTTATTGTATGTATTATTTTTTTTTTTTATTTTTTTATTAAAAAATAATAATATATGAATAAAAATGATATTATTTACAAAGTAAGTAATAAAACGGGAATTTCAAAAAAAATAGTAGAAAAAGTTATAAAATGTATTTATAAAATATTTAAAAAATATTTATTATGTGGTAATAATATTTTTTTAATAAAATTTTGTTTTTTTTATATAAAAAAAAAAGCTAATGAATTAGCTGTTAATGTATTAAAATGTATATATATACCTATACCAGCTGCAGCTGATAATAATAAAATTTCATTATCAAAATTTTTAAAATATTTTATAAACAATAGAAAAGAAATAATATTTATTAAAAATAAAGAAAAAGAAAAAGAAAAAGAAAAAGAAAAAGAAAAAGTTAATAATTAATATTTAAAGTTTAATAAATATTAATAAAATAGTATAAAAATAAAAATTTAATAAAATAATGCCTAATGGAAGAAAAAGAAAAAAAAAAAAAATAGCTACTCATAAAAGAAAAAAAAGAAATAGAAAAAATAGACATAAAAAAAAAAAATAATTAATATTTAATTTTATTATTTATTTTTTTTTAAAAAAATGATTAAAAAATTAATTATAAATTGTAAAAAAAGAAAAATATTAATAGCATTATTAGAAAATAATAAATTAGTAGAATTATATGAAAAAGAAATAAATAATAAAAAAGATATATTAGTAGGTGATATTTTTTTAGGTAAAGTTATTTTTGTTTCTAAAGGTATGAATGCTGCTTTTATAGATATAGGATATATTAAATATGGTTTTTTACATTTAAATGATTTAATTAATAATAATATTAATATTATTAAAAATAATAAAATAATTTTTAAAAAAAAAAAAAAAATAGGTCAAAAAATATTAGTACAAATTATTAAAGAACCTATAAATAATAAAGGACCTAAATTAACATGTAAAATAAATTTAATAGGAAGATATATAATATTTTTACCTTTTTATAAAAAAATATTAATTTCAAAAAAAATAAAAAATATAAAAATTATTAAAAAAATTAAAAAAAAAATTAATAAAATAATAAAAAATAAATTTGGTATTATTATTCGTACTATATGTATAAATAATAATATAAAATTTAAAAATATAAAAAATGAAATTAATAATTTAAAAAAAAAATGGTATTTAATTAAAAAAAATATATATAATAAAAAAAATAAAATTTATTCAGAAAAAGATTTATTATTTAGTTATTTAAGAGATAATTTTGATAATTATTATAAATATATAATATGTAATAATTATAAATTATTTATTAAAATAATATCTTATATATATTATATAAATAAAAAAAAAATAAAAATTATAAAATATTATAATAATAATATTAATATTTTTGATAAATATGGTATAAATAAACAAAAAAAAATTTTTTTAGATAAATATGTATCATTATATAATGGTTCTTATTTAATTATTGAAAATACTGAAACTTTACATATATTTGATATTAATAGTAATATGAAAAAAAGTAATAATAATTATAATTCAGCTTATAATATTAATATAATAGCTATTAAAGAAATAGCAAGACAAATAAGATTAAGAAATATGGGTGGTATTATTATTATTGATTGTATTGATATGAATAAAAAAGATCATAAAAAAAAAATATATAAGTATTTTAAAAAAAAAATGATTAATGATAAATGTAAACATAAAATTTTACCTTTAAGTAAATTTAATATTATACAAATTACTAGACATAGATTAAGACAAGAATTAATAATAAATAATATAAATTTAATATATGAATCACATTATTTAAATATTAAAAAAATTGAAAATTTTTTAAATTTATATTATTTATTTAAAAAAAAAAAAATTTATTTATATATTGATAATTTTATATCATATTATTTTAAAAAAAAAATATTTTTATATAGATTAAAATGGTTTTTAAAATATAAAAATATTATTAATATAATAACTAAAAAATAATAATTTATTATAATTAAAATATAAATATATGTATACGGATGTGGTGAAAATGGAAAACACACTAGATTTAGGATCTAGGTACTATTATAGTATTAAGGGTTCGAATCCCTTCATCCGTAAATATTTTTAAATTTTTATATTATACTATAAACTATATTACTATATTATATAAAATATGATAAATAATTATTTTTTAGATAAAAAAGATACTATTACAGCTATATCTAGTCCTTATGGTACAGGGGCTATATCAATAATTAGAATATCAGGTAAAAAATCTATTAATATAATAAAAAAAATATTTAAATTTAAAAAAAAAAATATAATAAAAAAAAATTTTACAAATATAGGTTATATATATAAAAAAAAAAAAATTATTGATCAAGTTATAATAATTTATTTTAAAAAACCTAATTCATATACTGGTGAAGATTTAATAGAAATTAATTGTCATGGTTCTATTTATATTCAAAAAAAAATAATTAATTTAATTATTAATAATGGTGCTAGATTAGCTAAAAATGGTGAATTTACATTTAGATCTTTTATAAATAAAAAAATTAATTTATTACAAGCTGAATCTATTTTAGATTTAATAAATACTGAAAATAAATTTTATCATAATATAGCTATTAATAATTTAATATATAATAAAATTAATAATGTTATTATAAAATTACAAAATAAAATATTAAATATTTTATCTTATATAGAAATAATTTTAGATTTTTCAGAAGAAAATATAAAAATAAAAAAAAAAAAAATTTTAAATAATATTATTTATATAGAAAAAAAATTAAATTTTTTAATAAAATCATTTAATATTAATAATATTATTAAAGAAGGTTTAAATGTAACAATAATAGGACCTGTAAATTCGGGTAAATCAACTTTAATGAATATTTTAATAAATGAAGATAAATCAATAATATCAAATATACCTGGTACTACTAGAGATATAGTAGAAGGAAAATTAAAAATTAATAATTTTAATTTTAATTTATTTGATACAGCAGGTTTTAGAAAAACTAAATCTTATATAGAAAATATTGGTATAAAAAAAACTTATAAAAAAATAAAAAATTCTAATATAATATTTTATGTTTTTGATAGTATAATTTTAAATAATATTAATTTATTTAAAAAAAAAATTAAATTTTTAAAAAAAATTAAAATATTAAATAATAATATATTATTAATAGCTAATAAAATTGATTTATATAAAAAAAAAAAATATAAAAATAATAAAATATTAAATTTTAAATTAATATTTATATCATTAAAAAAAAAAATAGGTATTAAAAATATTTATAATTTTTTAAATAAAAAAATACCTAAAAAAATTATTAATAATAATTTTTTAATAAATAACGTAAGACATTATAAAGAATTAAAAATTATTTTAAAATATATTAAAAAATTTAAAAAAGATTTATTAAATAAAGTTTCTTATGAATTTATTATTATTTATTTAAAATTATCTATTAATCATTTTTATTTAATTAATGGTTTTATTATAAATAATAATGATATATTAAATAATATTTTTTCTAAATTTTGTATTGGTAAATAATAATTTATTATTTTTTATAAAATATTTTATTCTTTTAATAATTTCTTTTTTTTTTATAAAATTAATAATTTTTATTATTTCAATTCCTTTTAAACTACCTATAATTGATAATCTTAATATTTTTAATTTAAAAAAAAAATTTTTTTTATTTTTTAAAGATAACTTATTAAAAAATTTTTTTATATATATATTTTTTTTTATTTTTTTAAATAAAAAAAATATTTTTAAAAAAAATTTTATAATTTTTTTTTTATTATTTATAATAGTTTTTTTTAATTTTTTATTAAAAATATATTTTTTAGGTTTTTTAAAAAAATAATAACAAACATTCCATATATTTTTTATATTTATGAAATAAAGTCTATTAAAAATTGAATTTACAATTTTTTTTAATATTTTTTTATTAAATTTTTTTTTTATTTTTTTTTTTAATTTTAAATATATTATATTTTTTAATATTTTTTTATTTTTTTCTATATGTTTTTTATTTATCCAAGATGCTTTTTTATAATTAAAATATATATTAGATTTATTAATATTTTTTATTGAAAATAATTTAATCATTTGTTTTAAATTTAAAATTTCATATTTATTAATATTTTTATATCCTAATAAAAAAATTATATTTAATAACGATTCAGGTAAATAACCATTTTCTTCAAAACTATTATTAATTTTTATTGATTTATATTTAGATTTAATAGGATAAATAATTAAATTATTTTTTTTTTTTTTATAAAATCTTTTACTTATTTTACCTTTTTTTTTATTTAAAATTAATGGTAAATGTATAAAATTAGGTATTTTCCATTTTAAATAATTATATAATATAATTTGTATAGGTGTTGAATATATCCATTCTTTACCTCTAATAACATGAGTAATTTTCATTAGATGATCATCAATAACATTAGCAAAATGATAAGTTGGTGTATTATTAGATCTAAAAATAATTTTATCATCTAATTCATTAGTATTTATTTTAATTTTTCCATATATTTTATCATTAAATATTATATTTTTATTTTTAGGAGTTTTTAATCTAATAACAAATTTTTTTTTAATTTTTTTATTTTTTTTATTTATTGAATTATTTAATTTTTCTCTATTAATAGAATTATATAAAAAATTTTTATTTTTTTTTTTATATAATAAAATATCTTTTTTATTATCATAAGCATAATAAACAAATTTTTTTTTTATTAAATATTTTAAATATTTTTTATATATTTTTAATCTTTTTGATTGTATATAAGGACCATATTTACCTTTTTTATTATATCCTTCATTATATTTAATATTACACCATTTAAATGTATCTAATATATAATTTATTGATTTTTTAATATATCTTTTTTTATCAGTATCATCAATTCTAAGTATAAATTTACCATTATTTTTTTTAGCAAATAAATAATTAAAAAATGCTGTTCTTAAACTACCAATATGTAAAGGACCAGTAGGACTAGGTGCAAATCTTACTCTTATTTTTTCTTTCATTTTTAATATATATTAATATAATAAAATAATATATATATATTATATATAATTATAATATAATATTTAATATTAATGGCACTATGGCCGAGAGGATAGGCAAAGGTCTGCAAAATCTTTTACAGTAGTTCGAATCTACTTAGTGCCTTTATCTTTATATAAAAAATATTTTTTTTTTATTTTATTTTTTCTCCAATTAATAATTTTTTTATGATTACCTGATAATAATATTTTAGGTACTTTCATATTATTAAAATTATAAGGTCTAGTATATAATGGATATTCATATTTATTATTATTATCTTTATATAAAGAATCTGTAATAATAGAATTAATATTTTTTATTACTCCTGGTATTAATCTAATTATTGAATCAATAACTATTAATGTTGATATTTCACCATTAGATATTATATAATTACCTATAGAATATTCTTTAGTAATAATATTATCTCTTATTCTTTGATCAATACCTTTATAATGTCCACAAATAAAAACTAAATTTTTTTCTTTTGATAATTTATTAGCTATTTTTTGATTAAATAATTTAGAATTAGGTGTTAAATATATTATTTTTTTTATTTTTTTTTTTTTTTTAATTTTTTTTATACAATTATAAATAGGTTCAATTTTTAATACCATACCATAACCACCACCATATTGATAATCATCAATTTTTTTATTTTTACCTATACCATAATTTTTTAAATAATGTATATATATTTTTAATATATTATTTTTAATAGATTTTTTAAATATTGAATAATTAATAATAATATTTTCCCAAAATATAGGATATAAAGAAATAATATCAATATTCATTATATAATAATATTTATTATTTAAAATAGCGGAGACAGGATTTGAACCTGTGACCTTCGGATTATGAGCCCGACGAGCTACCAAACTGCTCTACTCCGCAATATAAAAATATTAGTTTTAAATTAAATATAAATATTTTTTTTAAAAAAATAAAATTATTTTTTTTATAAAATATTAATATCAATAATATTACCCATATGATTTCTAATATTTAATACATTATTATTTTTGAATATTAAATATTGACCTTTTATACCATTTAATTTACTTTTTATTATTTTATATTTATTTAATTGTATATTTTTAATTTTTTTAGGATATTTTTTAATAGGATAATAAAATTTATATATTTTATTATTTTCAATAAAAAATTTATAATAATTATTATTAATTAATAGTTTTTTTATTTTTTTTTTTTTTTTTAAAATTAATAATAAAAATTTTTTTTTATTAAAATTATTAATTAACATTTTATTAAAATTAGTTTTATCATTAATAATATTTTTACATAATTTTTCTATTATACCTGATAAATATCTATTAGGAGTTTGTGCTATTTTAATAGCTATTGTAGCACCTTGATCCATTAATCTAATAATAAAATTTTTTTTAATAGTTATACCTATTTTTAAATTACTAGTAATAGATAAATAAATTATATGTTTTTGTAATTCAAATTTTTTTTCTTTTTTTAAATTTTTTTTTTCTATATTTAAATGAGCAGTACATAATTCTGGTTTAAAAATACATATATTAAATTTTTTTATAAAATAACATATTTTACAATGTCCTTCTCTAAAAATTTTTTTTTTTTTTTATTACAATTTAAACATAAAAAATTTTTAAATTTTATAATAAAAGTATTATTAATAAATTTATTTAAATTTAAAAAATTATTATTTATTATTAAATAATATAATAATGGTTTATTATATTTTATTAACATTTTTTTTTTTATAAATATTTTTTTAAATTTTAACATTTTTAAAATTAAAATATAATATTAAATTATTATTATTATATAATATAATATATTATTATTTATAATTTTACTCCTCAAGTTGGATTTGAACCAACGACCTTCTGATTAACAGTCAGATGCTCTAACCAACTGAGCTATTGAGGAAATAATTAAATAATAATAATATATAAAATATAATTTTTTTATTTTTAAAAAAAAATTTTATGATAAAAAAAAAAAAAAAAATTGAATTATTATCACCTATAAATAATTATGATAGTTTATATGCTGCTATTAATTCAGGAGCTGATTCAGTATATTTTGGAGTAGAAAATTTAAATATGAGATCAATAAAAAATAATTTTAATATTAAAGATATTAGTAAAATATCAAATATATGTATAAAAAATAATATTAAAAAATATTTAACATTAAATAGTATAATATATGATAATGATATTTTATTAGTTAAAAAAATATTAAATGAATCAAAAAATAATAAAATAGATGGTGTAATAGCAATGGATAATTTTGTTATTAATTATTCTAATAAATTAAAATTACCTATTCATATTTCAACACAATTAAATATTACTAATTTAGAATCTTTAAAATTTTATTCTAAATTTTCTGATATTTTAGTATTAAGTAGAGAATTAAATTTAAATCAAATAAAATATATATGTAACCAAATTAATAAACTAAATATTAAAGGTTTTTCAAAAAAAAAAATAAAAATAGAGATATTTTGTCATGGTTCATTATGTATGGCGATATCAGGTAAATGTTATATTAGTTTACATTCTTATAATTCATCGGCTAATAGAGGAGCATGTAAACAAAATTGTAGAAGAAAATATATAGTAAAAGATAAAAAATCTAATTTAAAAATGTTAATAGATAATGAATATATAATGTCTCCTAAAGATTTATGTACTATAAATTTTTTAGATAAAATAATTAATGCTGGTATTAGTGTTTTAAAAATTGAAGGTAGAGGTAAATCACCAGAATATATTAGTGTATGTACTAAATGTTATAAAGAAGCAATATTATCAATAAAAAATAAAACTTATAATAAAGAAAAAATATTATATTGGATTAATGAATTAAAAAAAGTTTATAATAGAGGTTTTTGGAATGGTTATTATTTAGGACAAAAATTAGGTGAATGGGTAAAAAAAGATAATTCTTTATCAACAAAAAAAAAAATTTTTATTGGTATTATAAAAAAATATTATAATAAAAAAAAAATTATGATTTTAAAAATACAATCATTAAAATTAAAAATTAATGATAAAATTTATATAATAGGTAATAAAATAGGTGTTATTAAATATAAAATAATATCATTAAGAAATAATAATAAAAAAAATGTTAAATATATTAAAAAAAATAATATTTGTTCGTCTTATATTCCTTTTAAAGTTTATAAAAATAATAAAATTTATAAAATTATATCTAATAATAATAAATAATGATAACTATTATATTAAATAGAAAAAAATGTATAGGATGTAGTAATTGTGAATTAATTAATCCTTTTTTTTTTAAAATTTCTAAAATAGATGGTAAATCAATATTATTAAAATCTAAAAAAAAAAAAGAATTATTTATTTTAAAACAAGTTAATAATTTTTTTTTAAAAATTTTAAAAAAAACTTCAAAAATATGCCCTGTTAAAATTATAAAAATAATAAAAAGTAATTAATATTTTTTTTTAAATAAAAAAATTTTTTTAAATATTTTTTTTTTATAAAAATAAAAAAAACCTATTCTATGAAATTGATAAATTTTTTTTTTTTTTAATTTATTTATTGTTATTTCACTATAAACTTTTTTTTTTTTAATATTATTATATTCTATAATATTATTATTATTAAATTTTATATAATTATATAAAATAATATTAATTTTTTTATAATATTTATTTGATAACCATTGTATAGTAGTTTTTATTTTTTTTTTTTTTATTAATTTTTCATTATAAATTTTACAATAAATTTTTTTTATTTTTTTTTTTTTTTTTTTTTTTTTTTTTTTTTTTTTTTTTTTTTTT
>CP099823.1:94215-94435 GCA_029851145.1 Candidatus Shikimatogenerans bostrichidophilus
AATAAATTTTTTTTATTTTTTTTTTTTTTTTTATTATTTTATATATTTTTATTATATTATAATATTTTAATCTAACATAATTATTTAGATTTAATCTATAAAAATTTTTATTATTATTATTTTTAAAATCATTTTTTTCTATATATATATTTCTAGTAAATGGTAAAATTCTATTTTTTATTTTTTTATTTTTAATATTTATCCATTTTATTTTTTTTTT
>CP099823.1:94445-135565 GCA_029851145.1 Candidatus Shikimatogenerans bostrichidophilus
TTTTTTTTTTTTTTTTTATTATTTTATATATTTTTATTATATTATAATATTTTAATCTAACATAATTATTTAGATTTAATCTATAAAAATTTTTATTATTATTATTTTTAAAATCATTTTTTTCTATATATATATTTCTAGTAAATGGTAAAATTCTATTTTTTATTTTTTTATTTTTAATATTTATCCATTTTATTTTTTTTTTAGGAAAATTTATTATAGTAATTTTTATAGGATTTATTATAACCATTAATTTTATAGAATTTTTAATTAATTTTTTCTTTATATTTATTTCTAAATTTTTAATACTAATATTATTTTCTCTTTTTGAATAACCTATTTTTTTTATAAAATCTATTAAATATTTTGATTTATAACCTCTTTTTTTAAATGAAATAATAGTACATAATCTAGGATCATTATAATTTTTTATTATATTATTTTTTTTTAAAAAAAATAATTTTCTTTTACTAGTTATTGAATCTATTATATTTAATCTTGAAAATTCTATTTGTTTAGGTATTATTTTATTATATTTTATATTATATATTTGTTTTATAAACCAATTATATAATTTTTTATGATTTTGAAATTCTATTGAACATAATGAATGTGAAATTTTTTCAATATAATCAGATTGACCATGAGCCCAATCATATGTAGGATATATAAACCATTTATTTTTAGTTTTAAAATGAGGTGTTTTTATAATCCTATACATTATTGGATCTTTTAAATAAAAATTTTTTGATTTTATATTTATTTTAGCTCTTAAAATATAAGTATTTTCATTATACTTACCATATTTCATATTTTTAAATAAATATAAATTTTCTTCTATATTATTAATATTATAAATTTTATTATTATTATTTTTATATTGTATATAAGCTTTTTTTAATTTTATTAATTTTATAGCCCATTTATATAAAATATTAAAATAATCAGATGTATAACATAATTTATTATATTTAAAACCTAACCATTTAATATCATTTATAATTTTTTTTATAAAATTATAATTTTCATTATTAGGATTAGTATCATCAAATCTTAAATTTATTTTTGATTTATATTTTTTAGCTAAATTAAAATTAATATAAATAGCTTTTATATGTCCTATATGTAAAACTCCATTAGGTTCAGGAGAAAATCTAAATTTTATTTTTTTTTTTGATAAACCATTTTTTATATCATTATTAATTATTTTAGTAATAAAATTATTCATATATATTTTTTTTATTAATTATTAATAATAAAAATTTTTTTTTACCTTTTTGAATAATTAAAAATTTTTTTTCTAATAAATTATTAAAATCACTAATAATGTTATTAATAATTTTTTTACCATTTATTAATAATAAACCATTATTTTTATAAAATTTTTTATATTCTGTTTTTGATTTAAATAAAATATTATTTTTGATTAAATCATTAATTATAATTATTTTTTTATTATTATTAATATTAATTTTTTTTTTTGTTATTAATTTTTTAATTAAAAAAATATTATTACTATTAATAATATTATATTTTTTTTTAAATAAAATATTAGAAATATATTTAATATTTTTATAATTTTTTTTACCATGTACCCATATAGTTAACATTTTAGATAATTTTTTTTGTAATAATTTAATTTCAGGTTTTTTATTATGTTTATTAATAATTTTTATTATTTTTTTTTTTTTTTCAAAACTAAAATATTTTATATATTTTATTGATTCATTATCATTTAAATTTATAAAATATTGATAAAAATTATATATTGATGTATATTTTTTATTTAACCAAATATTATTAATTTTATTATTACTTTTACTAAATTTTTTACCTTTTGAATTTAATAATAAAGGGAATGTAAAACCAAATACTTTTTTATTATTAATTTTTTTATTCATATTAATACCTATTAAAATATTACCCCATTGATCAGAACCACCAAATTGTAAATTACAATTATTATTTTTATTTAAATATAAATAATCATAACCTTGTATTATAGGATAAATAAATTCAGATAAATAAATACAATCATTATTTAAAATTTTTTTTTTAAATATTTTTTTATTTATAATATTATTAATAGATATTATTTTAAATATTTTTGTAATAAATTTTATTAAATTTATTTTTTTTAACCATTTTTTATTATTAATAATTTTTATATTTTTTTTTTTTTTAAAAAAAAAATTTAATTGTTTAAAAATTTTTTTTTTATAATAAATATTCTTTTTATTATTTTTTAATATTTTAGTAGTATATTCACCTAAAATAATAATTACATTATATCCATATTTATATAATCTTAAAATTATTGATATAGCTAATAAATGACCAATATGTAATGATTTAAAAGTAGGATCAAAACCTATATATATATTTTTTTTTTTTTTAAAAAATAAATTTATATTTTTAGTTTTATTTTTTATTAATTTTCTCCATTTAAATTCATTTATAAAATTTTTCATAATAATATTTATATTATAATATAATTTTTAAATTTTTTTTTTAAAAAAATGATAAATAAAATATTTAAAAAAAAAAAAATAATATTAGGTATTGAAACTTCTTTTGATGATACTTCAAGTTCTATATTAAAAGGAAATAAAATATTATCTAATATAATTTATACACAAAAAAAAGAACATATTAAATATAAAGGTATTATTCCTAATATAGCTTCTAATATACATTTAAAAAAAATTTTTAATATTGTTAAATTATCTATAAAAAAATCTAATATAAATATAAATAATATAGATGGTATAGCTTTTACTAGAGGACCAGGATTAATAGGATCATTAATAATAGGTGAAAATTTTGCAAAATCAATATCATTATGTATTAATAAACCTTTATTTGGTATTAATCATATACAAGCACATATATTATCATTTTTTATATATAATAAAGAAAAAATATATCCTAAATTTCCATATTTATGTTTAAGTATTAGTGGAGGTCATACAAAATTAGTAATAGTAAACAATTTTTTTAATATAAAAATTATAGGGCAAACATTAGATGATTCATTAGGTAATTTATTTGATAAATTATCAATTTATTTAGGATTAAATTATTATAATGGTTCATTGTTATTAGAAAAATATTGTTATAAAGGTAAAAATATATTTAAATTTCCTATACCAAATGTTAAAAATTTAAATTTTAGTTTCAGTGGTTTAAAAACATATTTATTTAATTTTATAAAAAAAAATATTAATAATGATAATAATTTTATAAAAAAAAATATATATAATATTTCTAGATCTTTTCATGAAACAATTTTTAAAATTTTAATAAAAAAAATAAAAAAAGCTATGAAAATTAATAATATTATTAATTTAGCTATTACTGGTGGTGTAACAAATAATAAATTTATTAAAAAAAAATTTATAAAATATTCAAAAAAAAAAAAAATTAATTTTTTTTATTTAAAAAATAAAAGTATTATTAATGATAATGCAGCAATGATAGCATTAGTAGGACAAATAAAATATTATTATAAATTATATGATAACTATAATATAGTATCTAATACAAAATTTAAAATTGAAAATTATAATTTATAATATTTTTTATATTTTTTATTAAATTTTTCTATTCTACCAGTTTTTTTTTTATTTTTTATATTTAAAGTATAAAAAGGATGTGAATATTTTGATATTTCCATTTTATATAATGGATAAATTTTATTTTTAATTTTAATATTATATTTAGTATTTAATGTAGATTTAGAAAAAAAATATTTTTTATTAGTTATATCTTGAAATACTATTAATCTATAATTAAATTTAATTTTTTTCATAAAAAAAATATTATTTATATAATATAAATTTTATTTTATTAATATTAAATCACCATATGATAAAAAATTATATTTTTTTTTTATTGCTTCATTATAAATTTTAATTATTTTATCATAACCACAAAATGTTGCTAACATTATAAATGATATTGTTTTAGGATAATAAAATAAACTAATTAATGAATTAGCTATATTAAATTTATAAGGATGATAAATAAATTTATTAATATATCCATTATATTTTATTAAATTATTTTTAGAATTTATAGAATATTCTATTCCTTTTAATGTATTTATTCCTAAACAACATATATTATTATTATTTTTTTTAGTTTTATTAACAATATTACAAGTTTTATTTTTTATTATTAGTTTTTCTGAACTTATTTTATATTTACTTAAATCTTCTATATTAATTTTTTTTATATTATAAAAATTATTATGTAATGTAATATCAGTAATATTTATTCCTTTTAATATTAATTTTAAAAATAAATTTTTTGAAAAATGTATTCCAGAAGTAGGAAATAATACAGAACCTTTTTTTTTAGAATATATATTTTGATAATTTTGTATATTATATAAATAATTTTTATTTATATATTTTTGTATTTTTATTTTACTTATTGATTTTATTATTTTTTTTATATTTTTTTTTTTTTTATTAATAAATTTAATTATTCTACCTCTAGAAGTAGTATTATCAATTATTTCAGCTGTTAAAATTTTTTTTTTTTTTTTATTATAAAAAAATATTTTATTACCTATTCTAACTTTTCTTGCAGGTTTTACTAATGTATCCCATATATTTTTTTTTTTTCTTATTTCTTTTAATAGAAATATTTTTATTATAGATTTAGTTTTTTCTTTTTTACCTATTAATTCATATGGTAATGATTTAGTATTATTTCTAATTATTAAATCATTTTTTTTAAAAAAAAAAATAATATTTTTTAATTTTTCATGTATTATTTTACCAGTTTTTTTATTAAAAATCATTAATTTAGCATTATCTTTAAATAAAGGTGGTTCTGTTTTTATTAATTTTTTAGGTATATTAATTTTTATTTTAGAAATTTTCATTTTTATTTATTTTTTTTATATATTTTATATAAAAATATATAATTATATATTATATATTAAATTTTGTTATTTAAAATTTAATTATAAATTATCTTTGAGTAATATCATATTAAACTTTAAAAAATTATAATATTAATAAATTTTTAAGAGTTTGATCCTAGCTCAGGATGAACGCTAGCGGTAGGCTTTACACATGCAAGTCGAGGGGTAATATAAAATAAAAATTTATTTTTTGTTTTATAACGACCGGCGAACGGGTGAGTATAAAATATGTAATTTACAATTTGTTGAAGAATAGCCTAAATAACTTTAGATTAATACTTCATAATGCAAAAAATTATTAGGATTTTTTGTAAAAGTTCTTTCCTTTTAATATAGAATGACAAATTATAAGCATATTTCTGATTAGCTTGTTGGTAAGATAATAGCTTACCAAGGCTATGATCAGTAGGGGGCCTGAGAGGGTGATCCCCCACACTGGTACTGAAACACGGACCAGACTCCTACGGGAGGCAGCAGTGAGGAATTTTGGTCAATGGAGGAAACTCTGAACCAGCTATACCGCGTGTAGGATGAAAGCCTTAGGGTTGTAAACTACTTTTGTATAAGAATAAAAAATTTTTAAAAAAAATATATTGAAGGTATTATACGAATAAGTATCGGCAAACTCTGTGCCAGCAGCCGCGGTAATACAGAGGATACAAGCGTTATCCGGAATTATTGGGTTTAAAGGGTGCGTAGGTGGATTATTAAGTCAATAATGAAATCTTATAACTTAATTATAAAAATGTTATTGATACTATTAATCTTGAATTAAGATGGAGTAATTGGAATATGTGGTGTAGCGGTAAAATGCTTAGATATCACATAGAACACCGAAAGCGAAGGCAGATTACTAATCTTATATTGACACTGAGGCACGAAAGCGTGGGGAGCAAACAGGATTAGATACCCTGGTAGTCCACGCTGTAAACGATGATCACTAATTATTGGATTTATTTTAAAAATTCAGTAATCAAGCGAAAGTGATAAGTGATCCACCTGAGAAGTACGATCGCAAGATTGAAACTCAAAGGAATTGACGGGGACCCGCACAAGCGGTGGAGCATGTGGTTTAATTCGATAATACGCGAGGAATCTTACCAATATTTAAATGTATAACGAATAAATTAGAAATAATTTAGTCTTTGGACGGTATACAAGATGCTGCATGGTTGTCGTCAGCTCGTGCCGTGAGGTGTTAGGTTAAGTCCTTTAACGAGCGCAACCCTTATTATTAGTTGCTAACAGGTTATGCTGAGGAATCTAATAAGACAGCTAACGTAAGTTTAGAGGAAGGTAAGGATGACGTCAAATCATCATGGCTCTTACATATTGGGCTACACACGTGCTACAATGGTTGATACAATAAGTTGCAATTAGGTAACTATGAGCTAATCTTTAAAATCAATCTCAGTTCGGATTGAAGTCTGTAACTCGACTTTATGAAGTTGGAATCGCTAGTAATCGCGTATCAGCAATGACGCGGTGAATATGTTCTCGGGTCTTGTACACACCGCCCGTCAAGCCATGGAAATTAAAGTTATTTAAAATTAATATAATTGCAAAAAAATATTAATTAAAATAAAGTTAATAACTAGGGCTAAGTCGTAACAAGGTAGCCGTATCGGAAGATGTGGCTGGAAAATCTCTGTTTTTAGAGTAAAAAAATATTATTCAAAAATAATTTATTATTAAATTTTTTTTAAAAAGAGACTTTTAATAATATTTTAAATATTTTATTTAATTATATTATATTTAATTTAATATTAAAAGTCTCGTAGCTCAGATGGTTAGAGCACTACACTGATAATGTAGAGGTCCGTGGTTCAATTCCACGCGAGACTATAAAAAAATAATTAATATTATTTTTTTAACCTTATATATTTAAATATTATATTATTTTATTTTATATTTATTATTAATTTATTTTAATAAATTATATATTATATAATAATATTTTTATATAAAATAATATAAGGGGAATTAGCTTAGTGGTAGAGCATCTGTTTTGCATACAGAAGGTCATCGGTTCAAATCCGGTATTCTCCATATTAATTATATTAATTTTAAAAATATAATTTAAATTTAGTTTTTTGATAATAATAATTTTTATAAAATTTTTTTTTATAAATTAATCTTATGATTCTCATATAAATAATTATTAAATTAATTATAATAATTAAAACTAAAGCATATAATGAATGCCTTGGTTCTGAGAGGCGATGAAGGACATGTTAAACTGTGATAAGTTGCGAGTATTTGTAATTTAAAGTTTATTCGCAAATTTCCGAATGGGGTAACCTGTTATATTTTGATATAACATTATTTTTTTAAAAAATAAAGCTAACCTGATGAATTGAAACATCTTAGTAATCAGAGGAAAATAAAACAAAAAGTGATTTCGTTAGTAGTGGCGAGCGAAAACGAAAAAGTCTAAACTATAATTGTTAAAACTTTTATAGGGTTAAAGGACTATAGAATAAATTATTTAAAAATATATTAGAAATATTTGGAAAAATATACCATAGATGGTGATAGTCCAGTATATTAAATATTTTTATTTAATTATATAGTATCCTAAGTAAAACGAGACACGAGAAATCTTGTTTGAAGTAACCAGGACCATCTGGTAAGACTAAATACTACTCAGAAACCGATAGTGAACAAAGTACCGTGAGGGAAAGGTGAAAAGAATTCCTATAAGGATAGTGAAATAGAACCTGAAATTATATGCTTACAATCAGTCGGAGCTTTTTAATAAAGTGACGTCATGCCTTTTGCATAATGAACCTACGAGTTAATTTTATTGGCAAGGTTAAATAATTTAAATTATGTAGCCGTAGTGAAAGCGAGTTTTAAAAGAACGATTTAGTCAATAGAATTAGACGCGAAACCGAGTGATCTATCTATGAGCAGGTTGAAATTATGGTAAAACATAATGGAGGACCGAACCGGTAGATGTTGAAAAATCTTCGGATGACTTGTGGATAGGAGTGAAAGGCTAATCAAACTCGGAGATAGCTCGTACTCCTCGAAATGCATTTAGGTGCAGCATTATGTTAATAATATTATATAGGTAGAGCTACTAATTTGATAAGGGGTTTTAAAAAACTACCGAATCTTAATAAACTCCGAATTATATAATATTTTTCATAGTAGTGAGGTTATGGGTGCTAAGATCCATAATCAAAAGGGAAACAACCCAGATCATCAGTTAAGGTCCCTAAATATATACTAAGTTGTAATAACGAAGTTTAAAATTATAGACAACTAGAATGTTGGCTTGGAAGCAGCCATCATTTAAAGAGTGCGTAACAGCTCACTAGTCAAAATTTTAAGCGCGGATAATAATCGGGCATAAGTATATTACCGAAACTATGAGATTGTTATTAAATATTTAAAATTTTTTTTAAATATTATATAATAATCGGTAGAGGAGCATTGTAATTTTGTTGAAGTTATATTGAAAAATATAGTGGAAAAATTACAAAAGAAAATGTAGGTATAAGTAACGATAATATAGGTAAAAAACCTATACACCGGAAAACTAAGGTTTCCTCAGCAATGTTAATCAACTGAGGGTTAGTCGGGTCCTAAGATGTAACCGAAAGGTGAAATTGATGGATAATCGGTTAATATTCCGATACTTATTTATTATAAATAATGATGGGAGGACGAAGTAGTGAAACTATTGCGTAATAATGGATAGTTACGTTAAAATATATAGGTATAAAAAATATTGTAAAATGCATATTTTTTGCTAAAATATGATAGTACTATTTATTAAAATTAATAAATAGATAATATAGGTAATAACTTCCAAGAAAAGTCTCTAAATTTAATAATAAATAACTCGTACCAAATCCGACACAGGTAGTTAAGGAGAGAATCCTAAGGTGCTCGAGTGATTCACAGCTAAGGAACTAGGCAAAATTAACTTGTAACTTAGGGATAAAAGTTGCCATAATATAAATGATTATATTATGGTCTCAGTAAAATGATTCAGACGACTGTTTATCAAAAACACAGGACTCTGCTTAAATCGAAAGATGATGTATAGGGTCTGACACCTGCCCGGTGCTGGAAGGTTAAATGCGATTGTTAATATATTAATTTATATAAAGCTTTCAATTGAAGCCCCAGTAAACGGCGGCCGTAACTATAACGGTCCTAAGGTAGCGAAATTCCTTGTCGGGTAAGTTCCGACCTGCACGAATGGTGTAACGATCTGGATACTGTCTCAGCCGTGAGCTCGGTGAAATTGTAGTATCGGTGAAGATACCGGTTACTCGCAATGGGACGAAAAGACCCTGTGAACCTTTACTATAACTTCGTATTGATTTTGGGTAAATAATGTGTAGGATAGGTGGAAGACTTTGAAACATTATCGCAAGGTAATGTTGAGTCGTCCTTGAAATACCACCCTTTATTTATCTAGGATCTAACTTGGTAACAAGGACAATGCGTGGTGGGTAGTTTGACTGGGGTGGTCGCCTCCTAAAAAGTAACGGAGGCTTCCAAAGGTACCCTCATCACGTTTGGTAAGCGTGTGTTGAGTGCAATGGCATAAGGGTGCTTGACTGTGAGACCTACAAGTCGATCAGGTACGAAAGTAGGGCATAGTGATCCGGTGGTTCTTCATGGAAAGGCCATCGCTCAAAGGATAAAAGGTACTCCGGGGATAACAGGCTAGTCTCCCCCAAGAGCTCATATCGACGGGGAGGTTCGGCACCTCGATGTCGGCTCGTCACATCCTGGGGCTGTAGAAGGTCCCAAGGGTTGGGCTGTTCGCCCATTAAAGTGGCACGCGAGCTGGGTTCAGAACGTCGTGAGACAGTTCGGTCTCTATCTATTGCGAGCGTTAGAAACTTGAAGTGGAGCTAATTCTAGTACGAGAGGACCGAATTGGACGAGCCTATGGTGCATCAGTTGTATTACCAAATGCATAGCTGAGTAGCTAAGCTCGTAAAAGATAAGCACTGAAAGCATATAAAGTGCGAAACTTACCACAAGATAAAGTTTCTTTTAAGGATAGTTGTAGACTACAACTTTGATAGGCTATAAGTGTAAGAATAGTAATATTTTTAGCTGAATAGTACTAATTATCCGTAATTAATTATACTTATTAATTAATTAATAATTTTTAAAAAAGAATAATAATTTTAATAAATAAAAAAAAATTTTATAAAAATTATTATTATAAAATAATAATATATAAAAAATAAAATGGGTGATTTATAGATAATAATGTAACCTCTTACCATACCGAACAGAGAAGTTAAAGTTATTATCGCTGATGGTACTAATATAATAATTGGGAGAGTAAGTATCGCCCATTTTATTTTTAAAATTATAATTCTATTATTTTATTATTAATTTTATTAAAATTTATAATTTTAATATTATATTTTAAACATATTTTTTTTATTAAAAAATAATAAATACCATAAGTATCAAATATATTATAAATTATTTTTTTATCTATTTTTATTTTTTTTTTTTTATTTTTTTTTAATAATATTTTTTTTACAATTAAATAATTTTTTTTTAAAAATAAAAAAAATTTATTTTCTTCATTTTTTAAAATTTTAATATTTTTTTTTAAAAGAAAATAATATTTATTATTATCGTAATAATAATTATTATAATATAATTTAAATAATGTTGGTAATATTTTATATAAAAAAGGTTTTTTAATAAATAAATATTTATAACTATAAATTAAAGATCTTCTAATTAATTTTCTTATTATATAACCATTTTTTTTATTATTTGGTTTAATACCATCTAATATAGAAAAAAAAATAGATCTAATATGATCAGAAATTATTTTTATAACAATATCAGTTTTATTATTTATTCCATATTTAATATATAATATTTTTTCTATTTTCTTAATTATAGGTAAAAATATATCAGTTTCATATGTAGACTGTTTATTTTGAATTATCATACATAATCTTTCAAAACCCATACCAGTATCTATATATTTATCAGATAATAAATTTTTATTTTTATAAATAATATTATTTTTAATTAAATATTTTATATTTACTATATTCCATAATTCTATAATACTATTATTATTTTTATTTACTAATAATTTACCTAAAATATTTTTTTTATTATATTTTCTAATATCAATATGTATTTCTGTAGAAGGACCACAAAAATTAAAATTATCAATTTTCCAAAAATTATGTTTAATACCAAAAAATAAAATATTATTTTTATTAATTAATTTTTTCCATGTATTATAAGATTTATAATCAAAATCTAAATTATTTTTTTTATCTCCTTTAAAAATAGTAACATATATTTTTTTTTTTGAAATTTTATATTTTTTAGTTATTAATTCCCAAGCTAATTTAATAGCTTTTTCTTGAGAATAACTTCCAAAAGACCAATTACCCATCATTTCAAACATTGTATGATGTAAATTATCATATCCTACCATATTTAAATCATTATTTTTACCTGTTATTCTAATACATTTTTGAATATTTGCTATTTTATTATATTTTTTTTTTTTTTTACTAAAATAATCTAAAAATTGATTAATCCCAGAATTAATAAACATTAATTTAATATTTTTTTTATTTTTATTAATTATTGATGAAGATTTAAAAATTTTATGTTTTTTTTTTTTAAAAAATTTTAAAAAAATATTTTTTATTTTATTATATTTCATAATATTTTTAATTAATTATTTTAAGAATATATTATTAATAAAAATATTAATTTTTTATTTAAATAATAAAATATAAAATGATACCATATATAACTGAAATTTCAAATATAAATTATCAACAAATGGATATTTTTTCTAAATTATTAATGGAAAGAATAATATTTATAGGATCTGAAATAAATAGTAATATAGCTAATATTATACAATCACAATTATTATTTTTAGATTCTATTAATAATAAAGAAATAAAAATTTATATTAATTCCCCAGGAGGAGATATTTATTCTGGATTAGGTATTTATGATACTATGCAATTTATTAATTCAGATATATCAACTACTTGTGTAGGTATTGCAGCTTCTATGGCTGCTGTTATTTTATGTTCTGGTAAAAAAGGTAAAAGATATAGTTTAAAACATTCTAGAATTATGATACATCAACCTATTATTAAAAATTTAAATGGTCAAGAATCAGATATAGAAATAAAATTTAAAGAAATAAAAAAAATAAAAAAAGAATTATATAATATAATATCTTTACATACTTTAAATAATATAGAAAAAATAGAAAAAGATGCTGATAGAGATTATTGGATGAATTCTAAAAAAGCTAAAAAATACGGTATGATAGATGAAATTTTATATAATAAAAAAAAATAATAATTATAAAATAAAATATTATGTTAAACATAAATAATTTTTTTAAAAAAATAAAATATCCGAATAATATTAAAAAAAAATTAGATTATTATATAATAGGGCAAAATAAAGCAAAAAAAATTTTATCAGTTGCTATATATAATCATTATAGAAGATTATTATATAATAAAAATAATAATAAAAATAATATAGAAATAGATAAATCTAATATATTAATAATAGGTGAAACAGGTACTGGTAAAACTTTATTAATTAAAACAATATCAAAAATATTAGATATTCCTTTTATTATTGTTGATGCTACATCTTTTACTGAATCAGGATACGTAGGTGAAGATGTTGAAAGTATTTTAACTAGATTATTACAAGTTTCTAATTATAATATTGATTTAGCTGAAAAAGGTATAGTTTATATAGATGAATTTGATAAATTATCAAGAAAAAGTAAAAATCCATCAATAACTAGAGATGTTTCAGGAGAAGGAGTACAACAATCTTTATTAAAATTTTTTGAAAATTCAATAGTTTATATTTCACCATATATAGGTAGAAAACATCCAGAACAAAGAATGATACCAATAAAAACTAATAATATATTATTTATTGTAGGTGGTTCTTTTGAAGGTATTAATAATATTATTGAAAATAGAATAAATATAAATAAAATAGGATATAATAATATTAAAAATAAACAAAAAATAAAAAAAAATAAAATATTAAATTATATAAATATAATTGATTTAAAAAATTTTGGTATTATACCAGAAATAATAGGAAGATTATCAATAATAATAAATTTAAAAAAATTAAAAAAAAAAGATTTAAAAAAAATAATAATAGAACCAAAAAATTCATATATTAATCAATATAAAGAATTATTTAAATTAAATAATATTAATATTTTAATTGATGATTATGCTGTTAATTATATAGCTGAAAAAGCTATAAAATTAAATTTAGGAGCTAGAGGAATAAAATATATTTTTGAAATAATTTTTAATAAAATTACTTATAATATAAAAAAATTTATTAAAAAAAAAATAATTAAAATAAATAAAAATTTAATATTAAAAATATTTAAAAAAAATGAATAATGAAAAAAAAAAAAAAAAAATTTTAAAATTATTAAAAAAAATAGAACATAATTTTGGTAAAGGGTCTATAATGACAATGAACAATAATAATAATAATAAAAAAATTGAAATTATTAAATCAGGATCTATTAGTTTAGACTTAGCTTTAGGTATATTAGGTTATCCTAAAGGAAGAATAATAGAAATTTTTGGTCCTGAATCTTCAGGTAAAACTACATTAGCTATGCATGCTATATCTGAATCACAAAAAAAAAATGGTATTTGTGTTTTTATAGATGCAGAACATGCTTTTGATATAAAATATGCTAAAAATTTAAATATTGATATTAATAATTTAATAATTTCTCAACCTGATTATGGTGAACAAGCTTTAGAAATAGTTGATAGTTTAATAAAATCTAAAATTATTGATTTAATAGTTATTGATTCAGTAGCTGCATTAATACCTAAAAATGAATTAGATGGTGAAATAGGAGAGTTAAAATTAGGATTACAAGCTAGATTAATGTCTCAAGCATTAAGAAAATTAATAGGTATTATACATAAAACTAAAACTACTGTAATTTTTATTAATCAAATAAGAGAAAAAATAGGTGTTTTTTTTGGTAATTCTGAAATAACAACAGGGGGTAATGCATTAAAATTTTATTCTTCTATTCGTTTAGATATAAGAAAAATAGGTTTTTTAAAAGAAAAAGATCAAAAAATAATAGGTAATAAAGTAAGAGTTAAAGTAGTAAAAAATAAATTATTTCCTCCTTTTAAAATAGCTGAATTTTATATTTTATATGGTAAAGGTATATGTAAATATACAGATATTTTTTATTTAGGTTTAAATATGAATATAATAAAAAAAAAAGGATCATGGTATAATATATATAATAAAAATATAGGTAAAGGAAAAAATAATATAATTGAATATTTCAAAAATAATAAAATTATTTTTAATAAATTAAAAGAAAATTTAAAAAAAATTATTTTATAAAAAAAATTAATTATATAATTTTATTTAACATTATTTTTATATTTATAAAAATTTTTTAATCTTAATATTTCGTATAATATAATTGATAATGATATACTAACATTTAAAGAATTAATTTTACCATACATAGGTATATTAATATTATTATTAATTAATTTTTTCCATTTATTAGATAATCCATTATGTTCATTACCAAAAATAATACAAATATTTTTTTTTTTAAAATTTAAATTATATAAACATGTACTTTTTTTTTTTTTTATTGATGTACCCAATAAATAAAATTTTTTTTTAAATAAATATTTTATTACATCTTTAAAAGATAATATTAATATAGGTGATATAAATATACAACCTATACTAGATCTAATTATATTAGGATTATATATATCTTTTTTTTTTATAAAAATTATAAAATCTATTATATTAGTTGCTTCTATAGTTCTTAATATAGATCCTATATTACCTGGTTTTTCTATATTTTCTAATATAATAATAATTTTTTTTTTTTTTTTATTATTATATAATTTTTTTTTAAAATTTTTTTTTTTTTTTTTAAAAATTCCTATTATACCTTCTGTTTTTTTTCTATATGATATTTTTTTATATAAAAATTTATTAATATATTTTATTTTTTTTTTATTAAAATTTATATTATTTTTAATTATTTTTTTACATATATATAATTTATGTAATTTATAATTACCTTTTAATGCCATTTTTATTTCTATATTACCTTCTACTATTATATATTTATTTTTAATTCTTTCTTTTTTTGATTTTTGTAATTTTTTTATTTGTTTTATAAACATTATATTTTTTTTTAAAAAAATAATATATAAATTTTTATAAAAAAATAAATAATGATTAAAATAGGTATTAATGGTTTTAATAGAATAAGTAAAATAATACTTTATTATGCTATAAAAAGAAAAAATATAGAAATAGTTTCTATTAATATAAATAATTTTGATAATATTGATATTGATAAAATTATTTATATGATAAAATATGATTCTTTATATAATAAAGAATTTAATAAATTAAATATTATTAAATATAAAAATAATATTATAATTAATAATAAAAATTTTATAAAAATTACTAATATAAAAAATATAAAAGATTTAAAATGGAAAAAATTAAAAGCAAAATATATAATAGAAACTAATAATAAAAATAAATATTTATATAAAAAAAATTTATTAAATCATATTAAAGTAGGTGCTAAAAAAGTTATATTAACTAATTATTCAAAAGATAAAAAAATACCTATATTTATAATAGGTGTAAATCATAAATTAATAAAAAAAAAACATAATATATTTTCTATATCTACATCTACTATAAATTGTTTAGCTCCTATATTAAAAATTTTACATAGAGAATTGAAAATTAAAGAATTATTAATTACTAATATTAATTCTTTAAATAATGATAAAAATATATTAAAATTAGATAAATATTATAATAATTATTTTTATCGTTCATCATTATATAATATAATACCTAATATTAATAATTATTTAAATAAAGATATAATAAAAATTATACCTGAATTAAAAAATAAAATTAATAATATATCTTTTATAGTTCCTATTTTAGGAGTTTCATTAGTTGATTTAAATATAAAAATAAAAAAAAACATTAGTTTTGATAATCTTAAAAAGATTTTTAAATTTTATTCAAAAAATGAATTTTCAGGTATATTAGGATATAATAATAAAGAATTAGTTTCTATAGATTTTTTATATAATAAAAATTTATCTATTTTTGATTCTAAATTAAGTTTAATGTTAAATAAAAAATTTTTTAAAATAATATCTTGGTATAATAATGAAATAGCTTATTCTAATAAATTATTAGATTTAATAGAATATATAGAATATAATTTATAAAATTATTTTTTATTAGGTATATCATTAATAAAAATTAATTTATTATTTTTTTTTTTTTTTAAAAAAATATTTTCTATACCATTAGTTAATAATAAATATTTATTATTTAAATAATTACTATATTGTAATAATTGATAAAAATTTTTTTTTATTATACATTTTTTAGATGTTTTACATTCTATAATTATATATGGTTTTTTTTTTTTATTTACTAAAATATCAATTTTAATTTTATTATTTTTTTTTTTAAAAATTTTTTCTACTTCTATATCATATAAATTATACATTTTAACTTTTATTAAAAAAAAAATAATTTTTTGTCTTAATAATTCTTCATTATTTAATAAATAAAATTTTTTTCTTTTTATACAAAAAATTGTTTTTTTTTTATTTAAAGGTGATTTATAAATTTTAATTTTTTTTTTTTTTAAATAATTATTAATATTATTCATTATATTTTATATTTTATATATATATAGGTTCACATTTATTTATATTTTTTATAAATTTTTTTTTTTTATATAATTTATATGAAGTATATATAATATTATTATAATTTATTTTATAAAAAAAAATTTTTTTTTTAAAATAATTAATATTTATATTTTTTTTATTTTTTTTATTTAAAAAAAATAAATATTTTTTAAATATTTTTTTTTTATATAAATTATTAATAATTTTTTTTTTATATAATTTTTTTTTTTTTATATTATATTTTTTTAAATATATAATTTTTTTATTATAAGAAAATATAATAAAAAATATTATTTTAAAATTTTTAAATAAATTAATTTTATTATTTATTATTATTATAAAATCATTAATTACTATTAATGGTTTATTTAATGATAAACATATACCTTTTACAGTTGATAAAATACTTCTTATTTTTATATATGATAAAGAAGGACCATTATTAACACAAATAGCATTTATTTTATTTAAATTAAATTTTTTTTTAATTAATAAATTTTTAATATTTTCATGTATATTATTATTTATAATTATTATTTTAAATAATAATTTATAATTTAATGATATATTAGATAATTTATTATTATCATTTTCGTTTATATTTAAAATATAAGTCATACAATTAAATTAATATTTTATATTATGAACAAATTAATTTTAAATTTAAAAAAATTAATAAAAACTTTTTTATATAAAAAAAAAAAAATTAATAATATTAATATTAATATATTATATAATAATAATATTAAGTATAGTAATATAACTATTATATTACCATTACCATTAATATTTAAAAAAAAAAAAAAAATTTATTATAAAATATGTGAAATTATTATTAATAAATATAAAAAATATTTTATAAAATATAGTATAAAAAATTGTTTTTTAAATTTTTTTTTAAATAATTATTTTTATATTAATGTTATTAATAAATTTATAAATATTGATTATAATATTGATAAATTAATTTTAAATAAAAAAAATAATAAAAAACTTATAATAGTTGAATTTTCATCACCTAATTCTAATAAACCTTTACATATAGGTCATTTAAGAAATATTTTAATTGGTGATACAATATCTAATATATATAAAAGTTTAGGTTATAAAGTAATAAAAAGTCAAATAATTAATGATAGAGGTATACATATATGTAAAACTATAATATCTTTAAAATTATTTTTTAAAAATAAAACACCTTCTTTATTAAATATTAAAGGTGATTATTTTGTTGGTAAATTATATTTTAAATTTGAAAAAAAATTAAAATCAGAAATTAAATATTTATCAAAAAAATATAATATTAATAATAAAAAAAAAATTTTAAATAAATCTAAATTATTAAAGAAAGTTAATAATGAATTATTAAAATGGGAAAAAAAAAATAAAAAAACTATTTTTTATTGGAAATTGATTAAATCATGGGTATTAAAAGGATTTAAAAAAACTTATAAAAAATTAAATATAAAATTTGATGAAACTATTTATGAAAGTAAAATTTATTTAAAAGGTAAAAAAATTATAAAAAAATGTATTAAAAATAATAAAATTTTTTTTAAAAAAAATAAATCAGTTTTTTTTTTATTTAAAAAAAAATATAAAATTCTTTTATTAAGAAGTAATGGTACATCTTTATATATTACACAAGATATAGGATCTATAATTTATAGATTAAAAAAATATAAAAAAATATATTTATTGATATATGTAGTAGGTAATGAACAAATTTTTCATTTTAAAGTATTATTTAATATAATAAAAAAATTAAATTTATTAAATAATAATAATAATATTAAATTATATCATTTATCTTATAATACTGTTAATTATTTAGGAAAAAAAATAAAATCTAGATATAATAAAAAAAATATAATATTT
Source organism: Candidatus Shikimatogenerans bostrichidophilus (assembly GCA_029851145.1). Taxonomy (GTDB): domain Bacteria; phylum Bacteroidota; class Bacteroidia; order Flavobacteriales; family Blattabacteriaceae; genus Shikimatogenerans; species Shikimatogenerans bostrichidophilus_E. The sequence continues at coordinate 113,061 of CP099823.1, forward strand.
ATAGATTATTTAATAAAAAAAATGTATAAATATGTAAAAAATAAAATTAATAAAAAAAAAAATTTAAATAAAATTACTATAGGTACTATAAAATATCAATTTATTAAAATTAATTTTAAAAAAATTATTAATTTTAATTTTAAAAGTTCTTTGAATTTAAAAGGCAATACATATATATATATACAATATACATATGTTAGAATATATTCAATATTAAAAAAAAATAATAAAAATATTAAAAATAATAATATTAAAAAAAATAAAAAAATTAAAGAAAATGAAAAAAAAATTATTATTGATATTATTAATTATTTAGAAATACTTAAAAAGACTATTAAAAATTATGATCCATCTATTTTAACTAATTATATATATTTTTTATCTAAAAAAATTAATAATTTTTATCAAAAAAATAAAATTTTAACAAATAATTTATATAAAAAAAATTTAAGATTAAATATTTGTATAATAATATTAAAAATATTATATAAATCAATGAAAATATTAAATATACCTATTTTAAAAAAAATGTAATTTAATTTTAAAAAAAAAATTAAATATTTATATTTTTTTATATAAAATATATATTAATAAAATAATATATTTTTTATATAAATGTTAAATTATAATATTTTAAAAAAAATTGATATTGAATTAAATAAATATATATTTTTTTTTAAAAAATATTTATCAAATATACATTTAGGTATTATTAATACTTATATGTTAAAAAATATAAAAATTAATATTAATAATAATATATTTAATATATATGAATTATCTAATATTAATATTATAGATAAAATAACTTTAAAAATTATACCTTATGAAAAAAAAAATTTAAATATTATTAAAAAAAGTTTATTATCTTCTAATATAGAAGGGACAATAATAATTAAAAATAATAATATAATTATTAAATTATCTATTTTAACGGAAGAAAAAAGAATTGATTTAATTAAAAAAATTAAAATTGAATTAGAAAAAATTATTATATCATTAAGATTAGTAAGAAATAAATTTAATAATAAATTAAATAAATTTTCTGAAGATGAAAAAAAACAAATTAAAAAAAAAATACAAATAATATTTAATAATAAAATTATTGAATTACAAAAAATGTTAAAATTAAAAAAAAAAGAAATATTAAAAATATGAAATATTATTATACTATAAAAGAAATAATAAAAAAAAAAAAAAAAATAATTAATAAAAAAGTTAGAATAAAAGGATGGGTCAAATATTTTAGAAATAATTTATTTTTAGAAATTAATGATGGTTCAACTATTAAAAATTTACAAGTTGTTTTAAAAAAAAAAAATAAAGAAAAAATTAATATAGGTATTACAATAGAAGTATTAGGAAAATTAATATTTAAATCCAATAATAAAGATATTGAAATTATACCATTATATATTAAAATATTTGGTAAAATTGATATTAATTTTTTTAATAATAGCATTTTACAAAATAAATATCATAGTTTATCTAAATTAAGAAAACAAAGTTATTTAAGATTTAGAACTAAAATATTTTCTTCTATAATTAGAGTAAGACATAATTTATCAATATTAATACATAATTTTTTTTGTAATAAAAATTTTTTTTATATTAATACACCTATAATAAATAATTATGATACAGAAGGTGCTGGTAATATGTTTAATGTAACAACATTAAATATAAAAGAAAAATATAAAAATTATAAAAAAGATTTTTTTGGATGTAAAGCTAATTTAACAGTTTCAGGACAATTAGAAGCTGAAAGTGCTATGTTAGGATTATGTAGAATATATACATTTGGACCTGTTTTTAGAGCTGATAATTCTAATACTAATAAACATTTATCTGAATTTTGGATGGTTGAATCAGAAGTAATGTTTTTTAAATTAAATAAAATTATTAAATTATCAGAAAAATTAATAAAATTTTTAATTAAAAAAATATTAATAAATTGTATTGAAGAATTGAATTTTTTAAATAATTATAATAATAATAAATTAATAAATTTATTAAATAATATAATAAATAATAAATTTATTAAAATTAGTTATAATAAAGTTATTAAATTATTAAATAATTATAAAAAAAATATTATTAAATGGGGTGATGATATAGGATCAATATATGAGGAAATATTATTTAAAAAAATTTTTAATAATAATATTCCTTTAATAATATATAATTATCCAAAAATTATTAAACCATTTTATATGAAGATAAATAAAAATAATATAACTACTAAATCATTTGATATTTTATTACCTTATATAGGAGAAATTATAGGAGGTTCTGAAAGAGAAAATTCATATAAAAAATTATTTTTAAGATTAAAAGAACTTAAAATGAATATTAAAAATATTAGTTGGTATTTAAATATTAGAAAATTAGGTACTATCTATCATAGTGGTTTTGGATTAGGTTTTGATAGATTAGTACAATTTATTACTGGTATGAAAAATATTAGAGATGTTATTCCTTTTCCTAGATATCCTAAAAATATTTAATAAAATAATAATAAAATGACTAATAAATTTATTTATTTAGATAATGCATCTAATTGTAGAATGAGAAAAGAAGTAATAAAATTATATAAAAAAATTTTAGTAAAAAAAAATTATTCTAATCCTTTATCTTTTCATACTTATGGTAGAAAATCTAAAAATTATATAGAAATTTCTAGAGAAAAAATTTCTAATATTATTAATTGTGATCCTTCAGAAATTTTTTTTACATCTGGTGGTACTGAAGGAAATATTTTTATAATTAAATATATAGTTAAATATTTAAATATAAAATATATAATAACTTCTAAATTAGAACATTTATCAGTTTTAAATACTATTATAAGTATAAAAAAAAAAAAAAAAATTAAAGTTTTTTTTATAAAAAATAATAATTTAGGAATTTTAAATTTAAAACATTTATATAAAATTTTAAAAAAAATAAAAAAAAAAAAAAAAAATATTTTAGTTAGTATTATGTATGTTAATAATGAAATAGGTAATATTAATGATATTAATAAAATAGGATATATTTGTAAAAAAAATAATTCTTTTTTTCATTCTGATTTAGTTCAGTTTATAGGACATTTTAAATTAAATGTTAAAAATTTATTATGTGATTTTTTTACTTCTAGTGCTCATAAATTTTATGGACCTTTAGGTATAGGTTTTATTTATATAAAAAAAAATATTAATGATAAATTAAATTTAAATAAAATTAATAATATAATTTTAGAAAATAAAAATTTATATGGTATATTAGGATTATATAAAGCTTTAGAAATAAGTAATAATTTATTTTTAAAAGAAAAAAAAAAAATTTTAAAATTAAAAAAATATTGTATTTTTTTATTGAAAAAAAATTTTTTTAATATTAAATTTAATGGTTTATCAAATAATTTAAAAAAAAGTTCATTTTATATTTTAAATATTAGATTACCTATTATAGATGATTTATTACATATTAAATTAGATTTAAAAAATATAATGATATCTAAAAGTAGTTCTTGTAATTTTATAAATCAATCACATGTATTAAAAAATATTTTAAATAAAAAAAGTATTAGAAATACAACTTCTATTAGAATATCTTTTAGTATATTTAATAATATTATAGATATAGAATTATTTATATATGAATTAAAAAAAATTATATATAATAATAGTAATTATTTAATAAAAATTAATTAAATGTTAAAATATTTTTATATAGAAAGTTATGGTTGTCAAATGAATTTATATGATAATGAAATAATTATAACTATTTTATTAAAAAATAATTTTAAATATGTAGATAATTTATATAAAGCTGATTTAGTTTTTATTAATACTTGTTCAATAAGAAAAAAATCAGAAAATACTATATATAATAGAATATTATTTTTAAATTCTATAAAAAGAAAAAAAAAAAAATTTTTATTAGGATTAATAGGTTGTATGTCTAAAAGAATAGATTATAAATATTTTTTTAAAAAAAAATTATTAGATTTTATAATAGGTCCTGATCAATATAAAAAAATACCATATTTTATTAAATCATTAAATGATAATAGATATTCTTATAATGTAATTTTATCTAATGAAGAAAATTATAATAATATTATACCTACTAAATTATATAATAAAAATAAAGTTTCTTCATTTATAACTATATCTAGAGGATGTGATAATATGTGTACATTTTGTGTTGTACCTTTTACTAGAGGTAGAGAAAAAAGTAAGAGTCCTAAAAATATAATTAATGAATGTAAATTATTATATAATTTAGGATATAAAGAAATAATTTTATTAGGTCAAAATGTAGATTCTTATTTATGGAATAAAAAATCATATCTTAAAAAAGATATAATTAATAATAATATTAAAAAATCTATTAATTTTTCTAATTTATTAGAAAAAATTTCTAAAAAATTTCCTAATATGAGAATTAGATTTTCTACTTCTAATCCTCATGATATGTCATTAGAAGTTATAAAAATAATAAAAAAATATAATAATATTTGTAAATATATACATTTACCATTTCAATCAGGTAGTAATAGAATATTAAAATTAATGAAAAGAAAATATAATAGAATAGAATATATTAATTTAATTAATAATATAAAAAATATTATACCAGATTGTGCATTATCATATGATATAATAACAGGATTTTGTACAGAAACAATTAAAGATCATATAGATACATTAAATTTAATGAAATATGTTAAATTTGATTTTGGGTATATGTTTTATTATTCTCATATAAAAGGTACATATGCTTATAAAAATTTTAAAGATACAGTACCAATAAACATAAAAAAAAATAGATTAAATGAAATTATTAATTTACAAAGAAAACATTCATTTTTAAAATTAAAAAAATATATTAATACTACACAAGAAGTTTTAATTGAAGGTACATCAAAAAAAAATAAAAATTATTGGTATGGTAAAAATTCACAAAATTCTATTGTAGTTTTTCCTAAAAAAAAAGAAAAAATAGGAGATTTTGTTAAAATTAAAATTATTGATAATACATCAGCTACATTAATAGGTAAATTTAAATCTTTTTTATAATAATTATTTTAAAATTATAATATAATTTATTTATAATTTATATATTATATATATATATATTTAAAAAAAAAATTATTTTATGAAAAAAATTAATATTAAACCTTTACATGATCGTGTTATAATAGAACCATTACCAGTAGAAGATAAAACATCGTCTGGTATTTTTATACCTGATACAGCTAAAGAAAAATCTCAAAAAGGTATTGTTATAGCAGTTGGACCAGGAAAAAAAAATTATAATATGACTGTTAAAAATGGTGATAAAGTTTTATATGGTAAATATTCAGGTACTGATTTAAAAATAAATAATAAAGAATATTTAATTATGCATGAAAGTGATATATTAGCTATATTAAATTAATAAATAATAAAAATATAAATTATAAATAATAAAATAAAATATTTAAAATATGTCAAAAAATATTAAATTTGATATTGACGCTAGAGATAAATTAAAAAAAGGAGTTGATATTTTAGCTGATGCTGTTAAAATTACTTTAGGTCCTAAAGGTAGAAATGTAGTTTTACAAAAATCTTTTGGTGGACCTCAAATTACTAAAGATGGTGTAACAGTAGCTAAAGAAATAGAATTAGAAGATAATATAGAAAATTTAGGTGCTCAAATGGTAAAAGAAGTTGCATCTAAAACTAATGATGTAGCTGGTGATGGTACTACAACAGCTACTTTACTAGCTCAATCAATAATTAAAGAAGGATTAAAAAATGTAGCTGCTGGATCTAATCCAATGAATTTAAAAAAAGGTATAGATAAAGCTGTAAGATTAGTAGTAAAAAATTTAAAAAAAGAATCTAAAGAAGTAGGTAATAATAATAAAAAAATTAAACAAGTAGCTTCAATTTCAGCTAATAATGATAAAGAAATAGGTGAATTAATAGCTAAAGCTTTTGAAAAAGTAGGTAAAGAAGGAGTAATAACAGTAGAAGAAGCAAAAGGAATAGAAACTACTGTAGAAATAGTAGAAGGTATGCAATTTGATAGAGGGTATCAATCACCTTATTTTGTAACTGATACTGAAAAAATGATAGTAGAATTAGATAATCCATATATTTTATTATGTGATAAAAAAATATCTTCTATGAAAGATTTAATACCTATATTAGAACCAATAGCTCAATCTAGTAAACCTTTATTAATAATTTCTGAAGAAGTTGAAGGAGAAGCTTTAGCAACATTAGTAGTTAATAAAATTAGAGGAACTTTAAAAGTAGTTGCTGTAAAAGCTCCTGGTTTTGGAGATAGAAGAAAATCAATGTTAGAAGATATAGCAATATTAACAGGTGGTACAGTAATATCAGAAGAAATAGGTAATAAATTAGAAGATATTAAAATAAATTTATTAGGTAAATGTGAAAAAATAACTATAGAAAAAGAAAATACTATAATAGTTAATGGTTTTGGTGATAAAAAAAAAATAGAATCTAGAATTAAACAAATAAAATCACAAATAATTACTAGTGATTCAGAATATGATAAAGAAAAATTACAAGAACGTTTAGCTAAACTTTCTGGTGGTGTAGCTGTATTATATGTAGGAGCAGCTTCTGAAATAGAAATGAAAGAAAAAAAAGATAGAGTTGATGATGCTTTAAATGCTACTAGAGCAGCTATAGAAGAAGGTATAGTAGCAGGAGGTGGAGTAGCATTATTACGTTCAATAAAAATATTAAATAATTTAAAAGGAGATAATTTAGAAGAAAATACAGGTATTAATATAATTAAAAAATCTTTACAAGAACCTTTAAAACAAATAGTAAATAATTCAGGTGAAGAAGGTTCAGTAATAGTATCAAAAGTATTAGAAAGTAAAGATGATTATGGATATGATGCTAAAAATGGTAAATATACAAAAATGTTATCAGCTGGTATTATAGATCCTACTAAAGTTACTAGAGTAGCTTTAGAAAATGCTTCTTCAGTAGCAGGTATGTTTTTAACTACTGAATGTGTAATTACAGAAATTAAAAAAGAAGATTCATCATCATCATTACCACAAATGCCATCTACAGGAGGAGGTATGATGTAAATTAAAAAAATAATAATAAAATATTTAATTTTAATAATTAAATATTTTATTATTATTTTAATTTTTTAAATGTAAATTTTTTAATTTTTTTTATTATATTTATAATTAAATTATATTTGTTAAAAGATAAAATTTCTATTAAATTAATTTTATTAAAAAATTTGTTATCGTCGTAATTAATAATATTAAAAGGTGTTTTATTTTTAAATAAATTAATAATTAAAAATATAATACCATTAATAATATTAGATTCAGATTTTCCTATTAAATAAAATTTTTTATTTATATATTTCATATATAACCATACTTTTATTTGACAATTTTTAAATAAAAATAATTTATTTTTATATTTTAATGGGTAATTAGGTAATTTTTTACCTTTTTTAATTAAATATAAATATAAATTATTTTTATTTTTAATTTTATTAAATTTATTAATAATTTTATTTTCAAATTTCATTAAATATTAAAATTTTTATTTTTATTAAAATTTAAAATTTATTTTTTTTAAAAAAAACAATAATAAATTATTATTAATAATAAAATAATTTTTATGAAAAAAATAAGAAATTTTTGTATAATAGCTCATATAGATCATGGTAAAAGTACATTAGCTAAAAAATTATTAAAATATACTAATACTAATAATATAAATAAAAAAAAAAAATTATTAGATAATATGGATTTAGAAATAGAAAAGGGTATAACTATAAAAAATCATATAGTACAAATAAAATATAAATATCATAATAATATATATAAATTAAATTTAATTGATACTCCTGGACATTCAGATTTTTCATATGAAGTATATAAATCAATTTTAGCTTGTGAAGGTGCTTTATTATTAGTAGATATTTCTAAAAATATTCAAGCTCAAACAATTACTAATTTTAATTTTGCATTAAAAAAAAATATATATATTATACCAGTATTAAATAAAATAGATTTAAATATTGATTATAGTAATGTTATTAAAGATGTAAAAAATTTATTTAAATGTTCTAGTAAAGAAATTTTAAAAATAAGTGCTAAAAAAGAAATAGGTATTAATAAATTATTAAAATATATAATAAAAAAAATACCATATCCTAGTGGTAATAAAAAATTACCATTAAAAGCATTTATAATAGATTCATTTTATGATAATTTTAAAGGTATTAAAATTTTTTTTAGAATTTTTAATGGTGTAATAAAAAAAAATGATAAAATTAAATTATTATCAAATAATAAAATAATAAAAATAGAAGAATTAGGAAATTTAAATAAAAAAACTAATAAAATTAATGCAGGTAATGTAGGTTATTTTATATATAAAACTAAAAATATTGATAATATAAAAATAGGTGATACTATAGTTTATAGTAATGATATTAATACTAAAGCAATAATAAAATCAAATTATATTAAACCAATAATTTTTATAGGTATTTATCCTATTAATAATAAAGATTATAATAATTTAGAAAATGCTATAAAAAAATTAAAACTTAATGATTATTCATTTACTTTTTTAAAAGATTTTTCTAGTTCTTTTGGTTTTGGTTTTAGATGTGGTTTTTTAGGAATTTTACATTTTGAAATTATAAAAGAAAGAATATTTAGAGAATATAAAATAGAAATTATTACTACTATACCTAATGTAGAATATAAAATAATATTAAAAAATAAAAAAAAAAAAAAAATAAATAATCCATTAAAATTACCTAAAAAAAACGATATTCTTTATATTAAAGAACCTTATGTAAAAGTTATTATTTTTAGTTATAGTAAATATATAGGTCAAATTATATCATTTTGTATAAAAAAAAGAGGTATTTTAATAGATCAAATATATCTATCACCATATAAAATAAAATTAAAATTTGAATTACCTTTTAATGAAATAATTTATGATTTTAATAATAAATTAAAATCAATTACTAAAGGTTATATATCAATGAATTATAATTTTATAAAATATAAAAAATCTAATATTGTAAAAATAGATATATATATAAATAATAATATTATAGATGGTTTTTCATTTTTTTCACATATTAATGATGCTTATATAAAAAGTAAAAATATATGTAAACAATTAAAAAATTTAATACCTAAAAAACAATTTAAAATATTTATACAAGCTTATATGTATAATAAAATTATAGTTAGAGAAACTATTTCTTCATTTAGAAAAGATGTAACATCTAAATGTTATGGTGGTGATATATCTAGAAAAATGAAATTATTAAATAAACAAAAAATTGGAAAAAAAAAAATGAATAAAATAGGAAAAATAGATTTACCTCATACTATTTTTTTTTCTCTTTTAAATATAAAATAATTTTTTTAAATAATATTAATTAAATTATTAATTATATAATTAATAAAATAAATATATTATGATAATAAGGAGAGTTGCCGGAGTGGTTTAACGGAACAGTTTGCTAAACTGTCAACTTATTTAGTTACATGGGTTCAAATCCCATACTCTCCGTTTATTAAAATTAAATTATATTATATTTATTTTAATAATTTACTTTACTTTTACTTTACTATTTACGGGGTGTAGCGTAGTCTGGTTTATCGCGCCTGGTTTGGGACCAGGAGATCACAAGTTCAAATCTTGTCACTCCGATTACGATTTAATTAAATTTATTTTTTAAATAAAGTCACGGTCACGTAGCTCAGATGGATAGAGCAACTGCCTTCTAAGCAGTCGGTCACAGGTTCGAATCCTGTCGTGATCATTAAATTTATAAAATTTTTTTTAAAAAAAAATGAAAAATATAAAGATTATTAATAAAAAAGCTTATTTTGATTATTTTTTAATTGATAAATATGAAGCTGGTATGGTTTTATTAGGTAAAGAAATAAAATTAATTAGAAATAATAAATTTAATATATATAAATCATATTGTAAAATATATAATAATGAAATTTTTATATATAATATAAATATTAAAAAAAAAAAAAAAAGAAAAATAAAATTATTATTATTAAAAAAAGAAATTTTAAAAATTAATCAAAAAATAAAAAATAATAATAATTTAACAATAATACCTACTAAAATTTTTTTTTCTAAAAGTGGGTATGCTAAAATAGAAATTTTTTTATCAAAGAAAAAAAAAATATATGATAAAAAAAAAATAATAAAAAAAAAAGAAGAAAAAAAAATTAATAAATATTTTTTTTAAATTAAAAAAACTAAAATAATAATTTTATTTTAAATTAATTATTATTTTAGTTTTTTTAATATTTATCTATTATATTATTATTTCATTTGTATTTCAATAGATTTTTTATGTATTTCTTCAAAAATTCTTTGTATTAAAAATTCATCTAAATTAAGTTTTTTACATAATTTTTTATAATTATCTTTTAATTTTTTCATTATTTTTTTTTGTAAATAATCTATTTTATATTTTTTTTTAATTTTTCCTATTTCTTTAGATGATATAAATCTATTTTTTAATAAATTAATAATATTTTCATCTATTTCATTAATATTATTTCTATAAATTTCTAATTTTATTAAATGTTTTTTTATAATTTTTTTTTTTAATAATATATTATTTAATATTTCAGTTAATTTTTTAGGTGTTATTTGTTGTAATGAATCACTTAATGCTTTTTCAGGATTATTATGAGTTTCTATCATTAAACCATCATAACCAAAATTAATTGCTTTTTTTGAAATTTCATAAATATATTTATTATTTCCTGATATATGTGAAGGATCACATATTATAGGTATGTTAGGATATTTATTTTTAAATTTTAATACTTCTAACCAACAAGGTTGATTTCTATATTTAGAATTATTTAAAATAGAAAATCCTCTATGTATAATACCTATATTTTTAATATTATTTTTTACTAATCTTTCTATAGCTCCTATCCATAAATTTATATCTAAATTTAAAGGATTTTTAATTAATATAATATTATTACAATTTTTTAAATTATCTGATATTTCTTGTATTGTAAAAGGATTACAAGTACTTCTAGCACCTATCCAAAGAATATCAATTTTATATTTTAAAGCTAATTTTATATGTTCTTTATTAGCTATTTCTGTTGCTAATAATAAACCAGTTTCTTTTTTAGCTTTTATCATCCATTTTAAACCTTTTTCACCTGAACCTTCAAATAATCCAGGTTTTGTTCTAGGTTTCCATATACCACATCTAAAAACTTCTACATATGATTTATTTAATTCTTTAGAAATTTTTATTACTTGTTTTTCATTTTCAGCACTACATGGTCCTGATATTATTAATGGATAAGAAAATTTTTTTATCCATTTATTATTAATTTTTTTTAATAAATCCATTTTTTATATGTTATATATTTAATATATTAAAAAATAATAAATATTTAATATAAAAAAAAAATTTTTTTTTTTTATAAATAATCAATTATTAATTTACCATTAATATGATCAAATTCATGTTGAAAAATAATAGAATATATATTATATAATTTTATTTTTTTTTTAATAAAATTTGAATTATAATATTCAATATATATATTTTTTTTTCTATAGATATTAACATATCTATCAGGTAAACTTAAACAACCTTCTTTACTTAAAATTTTTTTATTACTATAATTAATAATTTTTGAATTTATAAATGTCATTTTAATATTATTAATACCTAAAATAAATAAATTAATATTTATTCCTATTTGAGGTGCTGATAAACCTATACCATTATTAAAATACATTGTATCAAACATATTATTAATAATATTAATAATTTTTTTTTTTTTTTTTATATTTATATTTTTACTTTTTTTTCTTAAAATTTTATTATTATTATTATATAATATAATAGGTAATATCATAATTATTTATTATTTAAATAAGATTGTAATATTAAAATAGAACTCATAATATTAATTTTTTCTTTAATATTTTTTTTTTTTATATTCATTTTATTTAAATAATATTTAGATAATTTAGTAGTAAATCTTTCATCTATTAAATTTATTTTAATATTAGGAAATAGATTATATAAATTATTTTTTAATTTATATACATTTATAGTTGTTATTTGATTCTTATTATTTAATTTTTTAGGTAATCCTATTATTATAATAGATATATTATTTTTAATAATTTTTTTTTTTAAATAATTTAATAATTTATTAGTTTGTATATTACATAATCCAAAAGCTATATTATTAATACCATTAGTAATTGATAATCCTGAATATTTTATACCATAATCTATACATATAATTTTTTTTTTTATCATATATTATATTTTTATTAATTTATATTATAATATATCTTAATTTTAATAATGAATTTTAAAATTAAAAATTTAATAAAAAAAAAAAAAATATTTAATATTATATCTAAATTAAGTAAAAAATTAAAATATAAATCTTATTTAATAGGAGGTTATGTAAGAAATTATTTAATTTTTAAAAAAAAATCATATGATATAGATATAGTAACAACTGGTAATAGTATAATTTTAGCTAAATTATTTTCTAAAGAAATAAAAACTAAAAATTTATTTTTTTTTAAAAGATTTAAAACAGCTATTGTAAAATATAAAAATTATAATATAGAATTTGTAAGCACTAGAAAAGAATATTATAATATATATAATAATAAACCTAATATTAAAATATTTAAAACTATTATTGAAGATCAAAATAGAAGAGATTTTACAATAAATTCTATAGCTGTTAGTTTAAATTATAAAGATTATGGTAATATTATAGATACTTTTAATGGTTTAAAAGATTTAAAAAAAAAAATAATTAAAACTCCTATTAATCCAGATATAACTTTTTATGATGATCCTTTAAGAATGATTAGAGCTATTAGATTTGCTACTCAATTAAAATTTAAAATAAAAGAAAATTTAATTTTATCAATAAAAAAAAATATAGATAGAATTAGAATAATTTCTATTGAAAGAATAATACAAGAGTTTAATAAAATTATTATATCTAAAAAACCTTCTATAGGTTTAAAATTAATGTTTAAATTAGGTTTTTTATCTATTATATTACCTGAATTTATTTCTTTAAAAAATAATGATACTTTAAATGGATTTTCATATAAAGATAATTTTAAACATACTTTAAAAGTGATTGATAATATAAGTAAAAAAACTAATAATTTATGGTTAAAATGGGCTACATTATTACATGATATAGGTAAACCTATATCAAAAAAATATATTAATAATAAAGGTTGGACATTTTATTTACATGAAATAATAGGTTCTAATATGGTACCTAAAATTTTTTATAGATTAAAATTACCTATGAAAGATAATATGAAATATGTACAAAAAATGATTAAATATAGTTCAAAACCAATATATTTATCTAAAAAAAATGTTAAAATTAATACTATAAAAAAATTTATTTTAAATATAGGTAAAAAAAATATAAAAGATATAATTTTATTATGTTATTATGATATTACTACTAATAATAAAAAAAAAAAAAAAAAATTAAAAAAAAATATAAAAAAATTATTTAAAAAAATTAAAAAAATTATAAAATATAATAATATAGATAATAAAATAAAATTGCCAATAAATGGATATGATATAATAAAAATTTTTAATATTAAACCATGTAAAAAAATAGGGATAATTAAAAATTATATAATAAATTCTATTAAAAATGGTAAAATTAAAAATAATTATAAAAATATTTATAAATTAATAGTTAAAAAAGGTAAAAAATTAAATTTAAAAATTAAAAATAATGAAAAATAAAATAAATATTTTATCTGAAAAAATTATAAGTAAAATTACATCTGAAGAAACAATAAAAAATTTTTCATCAATAATAAAAGAATTAATAGATAATTCTATTGATGCTAATTCTAAAAATATATCTATATATATAGATAATTTTACTGATAATTTAACTGTTATTGATGATGGTAATGGTATATCTAAAAATGATGTTAATTTATGTTATTTAAAAGGGTCAACATCAAAAATTAAAAATTTAAATGATTTAATTAATATTAAAACTATAGGATTTAGAGGTAATGCTTTATATTCAATATCTAATATTTCAATATTAGAAATAATAACAAAAAATAATACTAATAAAATAGGTACTAAAATAATTATTGAATATGGTAAAATAAAAAAAAAAATTCCATATTATTGTAATATTGGTAGTAGTTTTACAGTTAGTAATATTTTTTTAAATTTTTTATATAAAAAAGATTTTCTTTTATCTAAAAAAAAAGAATATTATAAAATAATTAAAAATATAAAAAAAAATATTATATGTTATAATAAAATAAATTTTAAATTATATCATAATAATAAATTATTATTTTTTTATAATAAAAATTCAATATTAAATAGATTATATAATATTTATTTTAAAGAATTAAAATTTAATAAAAATATATTTTTAATTTTTAAAAAAAAAATTAATAAAATTAAATTTAAAATTTTTTTATTAAATCCTATTTATTTAAAAAAATATAAAAAAAAAATATATAAATATATATTTGTTAATAATAAATTTATTATTAATAATGATTATTATTGTTTAATAAATAATAAATTATTTAAATATTTAAATAAAAAAAATATTATTTATTTTTTTTTTATAAAAATTGATAGTAAAAAAGTTAATTTTAATATTTTACCTGATAAAAGTAAAGTAATATTTAAAAAAAAAATAAAAATTAAAAATTTAATAAATAAATTTTTAGAATTTTTTTTAAATAAAAATTATTTTATTAATAAAAAAATATTAAATAATTATTTTTTAAAAAAAAAAAAAAAAAAAAAAAAAAATATATATATAAATAATAAAAAAAAAATAAAATATATTAAAAAATTTTTAATTTTAATAAAAAAAAAAAAAAAAATAAAAATTATATTATTTAATAAAAAATATATTTTTTTATTAAAAAAAAATAAATTTTTAATATTAAATATTAAAAGAATAAAAGAAAAATTTATTTATTATTATTATTATAATAATATAAAATTTTTTTTTAAAAAAAAAAAAAAATTATTTATACCATTAAAATTTAAATTACCATATTTTTTAAATAAAAAAAAAATAAATTTTTTTTTAAAAAAAATAAATAAATTTTTTATAGTAAAAAAAAATAAAAATAAAATTATAATTTATAATTTACCAATTATTTTTAATAAAAAAATTATTATTAAAGTAATAAATAGTATTTTTTTATTATTAAATAATAATAATTTTAAAATAAAAATAAAAAAAATTATATTAATATTTATTAGTAAAATAATAAATAAAAAATATTTTTTATTAAAAGATAAATTATTTATTAAAAAATATATAATTAAAAAATTTATTTTTAAAAATAATTTTTTAACACCTAATAATAAAAAAATGTTTTTTTTTTTAAAAAAAAAACATTTTAAATAATAATAATTATATATTAATAATATTTTTATTATTATATATTGGTATATATATTATTTTTTTATTTTTAAAAAATTTTTTTTTTATATAGTTATTAATATTATTATAATAATAATATTTAACTTTTTTTATATTTTTTAGTTTTTCACCAGTTAAATAAATTATACCATTTTTTATATAATGTATTGATTTATTTTTAATATTATTTTTTAACAATAAATAAATATTATCTATTTTTGATAAAAATCTACTAATAATAAAATCAAATTTTTTATTAATATTTTCTATTCTATTATTTATTAATTTTATATTTTTTAATTTTAATTTTTTAATAATTTTTTTTAAAAAAAAAATTTTTTTATATTTTGAATCAATTAAATAAAAAATAGTTTTATTAAATATTATAGATAATGGTATACCAGGAAAACCACCTCCTGTACCAGCATCCATAATTTCTGTATTAGGTAAAAATTTTATTATATTAATTATTGATAATGAATATTCTATATGAGAAGTATAAAAATTTTTTAAACTATTTTTAGAAATTAAATTAATTTTTTTATTTATTTTATAATGTATTTTTTTTAATTTTATAATTTTTTTAAATTTATTATTATTAATAATATTTAATTTTTTTAAATTTTTCATATAAATAAAATAAATAATTTTATTTTAATAATTTTATATTATTAATAATTATATTAAATTAGGGTGAATGACTGGAATTGAACCAGCAACCTTCAGAACCACAATCTGATGCTCTAACCTATTGAGCTACATTCACCATTAATATAAATAATATATAATTTTATTATATTTTATAATAATTATTTTAAATATTTAATAAATATGTCTGAATATAGAACTCATAATTGTGGAGAATTAAATTTATCTGATATTAATAAAAAAGTAACATTATTTGGATGGATTAATAAAATAAGGAAAATGAAAAAATTTTATTTTATTGATATACGAGATTTTTATGGTATTACTCAATTATTTATAAAAAAAAAAAAAATTAAAAAAAAAATATTTAATGAATATTTAATAAGAATAAAAGGAATAGTATATAAAAGAAAAAATATTAATAAATTAATAAAAACTGGAAATATTGAAATATATGTTAATAAAATATTTATTTTTAATAAATCTAAAATTTTACCTTTTAATATATATAAAAAACCTAATATAAGTAATAAAATAAGATTAAAATATAGATATTTAGATATAAGAAGAAATGAAATTAAAAATAATTTAATTAAAAGATCAAAAATAATTTATGAAATTAGAAAATTTTTTTTAAAATCTAATTTTTTAGAAATTGAAACTCCTTTTTTAGTAAAAAATACTCCAGAAGGAGCTAGAGATTTTATTATACCTTCTAGAAATTTTAAAGGTTATTTTTATTCTTTACCTCAATCACCACAAATATTTAAACAATTATTAATGATAGGAGGAATAGATAAATACTTTCAAATAGTTAAATGTTTTAGAGATGAAGATTTAAGAAAAGATAGACAACCAGAATTTACACAATTAGATATTGAAATGTCATTTATTAAAAAAAAAAATATTATTAATTTAATAGAAAAATTAATAAAATATTTAATAATTAAATTTTATAATCAAGATTTTATAAATTTTAAAAAAATTATATATTCTAAATCAATAAAAAAATATAAAACTGATAAACCAGATCTAAGATATAAAATTTATAATATATATATTAAAAAAAAATATATTAAAAAAAAATATTTAAATAAAAAAATATTAAGTTTTATATTACCTAATTTTTTTAATATTTTAAATATAAATATTAATATTATTATTAATATTATTAATAAATATATTACAGATTATAAAATAATTTTTATTAATTATAATAATAATAATAAAATTAATTTTTTTTTAAATTATAAAATTATTAATAAAATTATTAAAAATAATTTTTTTTCTAAATATGATATATTAATAATTTTAATATTTAAATTAAAAAAATATAAAAAAAAAATAAAAAAAAAAATTTTTTTAAAAATTAATAAATTATTAATTAATTCAAAATATAAAAAAAATATATTAATACCTATATGGATAATTAATAATCCTTTATTTAAATTTGATAAAAAAAAAAAAATATATAATTCTTATCATCATCCATTTACTGAACCTAAAATTAATATTATAAAAAAATTATCTTATAATAGTATATCTAATTCATATGATTTAATAATTAATGGTATAGAAATAGGTAGTGGTTCTATTAGAATAAATAATAAAAAATTACAAGAAAAAATATTTTTATTATTAAATATGAAAAATAAAGAAATATATAATAAATTTGGTTTTTTTTTAAAAGCATTAGAATATGGTACTCCTCCACATGGAGGTATAGGTATAGGTATTGATAGATTAATATTATTAATATTAAATAAAAATTCTATTAAAGATTTAATAGCTTTTCCAAAAAATAATTATAGTAAAGATTTAATGTCAGATTGTCCATCTTCTATAGACAAAGATAAATTAATAGAATTAGGTATTAATATAAAAAAAAAAAAATAAAATGAAAAAAAAAGAAAAAATTAAAAAAAAAAATAAAGATTATTATTATATTAATAATATTATTTTATTAACTAATAATATTTATAAATTAAATAAACATTTAAAAAAAAATAATAAAGATTTTAATACTGAAAGATCATTAATAAAAATAGTTTCAAAAAGAAAAAAACTTTTAAAATATATTAAAAATAAATATGTTAATTTATATTATATAATTAAAAAAAAAATTAAGTTTAAAAAATAAAAATAATTAAAAAAATATAAATGTTTAAAACAATAAAAAAAAAAATAGTATTATCTAATAATAGAAAAATAATTTTAGAAACTGGTAAAATAGCTAATCAATCAGATAGTTCAATAATATTAAGAATGGGTAATACTATATTATTATGTACAGTAGTTTTAGGTAAAGAAATAATAGATAATATTAATTTTGTTCCTTTAACAATAGATTATAGAGAAAAATATTTTGCTAGTGGTAAAATTCCAGGTGGTTATATAAAAAGAGAAGGTAGACCTACAGAACAAGAAATTTTAACTATGAGAATAGTTGATAGATTAATTAGACCATTTATACCTAAAAATATAAATAAAGAAATACAAATAATGATTACTTTATTATCATATGATTCTGAAGTTTTACCTGATGGTTTAGTAGGGTTACTTACATCTTCAGCATTATTAATTTCAGGTATACCATTTAATGGTCCAGTATCACAAATAAGAATAGCTAAAATTAATAAAGATGTTATTATTAATCCTAATATTGAGCAAATTAAAAAATCTAATGTTAATTTAATAATAGGTGGTACATTAAAATCAATTATTATGATTGATGGAGAAATGAATGAAATATCTAATAAAGAATTTTTAAAATTAATTAAAATATCACATAAAGAAATAGTAAATCAAATTAATTCACAAAAAATATTTTTAAAAAAATATAAAAATAAAAAAAAAATTAAAAAAAAAAAATTTTTAAATATAAAAAATAATAAATTAAAAATAATTATTAAATATTTATCTTATAAAAAAATATATAAAATTTCAAAAAAATATAAAAATAAAAAAAAAAGAAATTATAAATTTAATAAATTATTAGATAATTTATTAAAAAATTTTTCTAATAATTATATAAAAATAAATATTAATTTAATTAAAAAATATTTTTATTATTATAAAAAAAAAGTTATTAGAAATTTAATTATATATTATGATAAAAGATTAGATGGTAGAAAACCTAAAGAAATTAGAAAAATATGGGGTATTATTAATTATTTACCAGGAGTACATGGTTCTGTTTTATTTACAAGAGGTGAAACTCAAAGTTTAACAACAGTAACTTTAGGATCATCTATGGATGTTAATAAAATAGATAATGTAATTATAGAATATAATGAAAAATTTTTTTTACATTATAATTTTCCTCCATTTTCAACAGGAGAAGTAAAAAAAATAATAGGAATTTCTAGAAGAGAAATAGGTCATGGTAATTTAGCAAAAAGAGCATTAAAAAATATGATACCTAAAAATAATCCATATACTATTAGAATAGTTTCTGAAATATTAGAATCTAATGGTTCATCTTCTATGGCTACTGTATGTGCTTCTTCTTTAGCTTTAATGGATGCTGGTATAAATATTAAAAATCCAGTAGCTGGTATATCTATTGGTTTAATAAAAACAAAAAAAAAATATATATTATTATATGATATTTTAGGTGAAGAAGATCATTATGGTGATATGGATTTTAAAATTACTAGAACTATTAATGGTATTACATCTTGTCAAATGGATGTAAAAAATATTAATTTATTAAATAATAAAATTTTAAAAATTATTTTAAATAAATCAAAAAAATGTATTATTAAAATTTTAAATTTAATGAATAATATATTATCTAAACCTAGAAAAAAAATTAAAGAAAATGCTCCTAAATTTTCTTTAATTAAAATACATAAAAAATTTATTGGGTCAATAATAGGTAGTGGTGGTAAAAATATTAAAAATATTCAATCTAAAACAAATACTGATATAGTAATAAATGAAAAAAATAATTTTGCTATTATAGAAATATTTGGAGAAAATAAATCTAAAATTAATAAAGCTATAAAAAAAATAGAAAATATAATTTTTATTCCTAAAAAAGGAAATATATATAAAGCTAAAGTTAAAAGTATAAAATATTTTGGTGCTTTTGTAGAATTATCAAAAGGTATTAAAGGATTATTACATATTTCTGAAATTTCTTTTAAAAAATTTAAAAAAATAGAAGAAATATTTAAAATAGGTGATATTATAAAAGTAAAATATTTAGGTAAAGATAAAAGAGGTAAAATTAAATTATCAAGAAAAATTTTATTAAATAATGAAAAAATTTAAAATAAATAAAAAATTTTTTAATAAAGATGAATCAGAATCATTAAATAAATATTTATATGAAATTAGTAAAATACCTTTATTAGATAGTAAAGAAGAAATAAAATTAGCTATAAAAATTAAAAAAGGTTTAAAA
Source organism: Candidatus Shikimatogenerans bostrichidophilus (assembly GCA_029851145.1). Lineage (GTDB taxonomy): Bacteria > Bacteroidota > Bacteroidia > Flavobacteriales > Blattabacteriaceae > Shikimatogenerans > Shikimatogenerans bostrichidophilus_E. The sequence continues at coordinate 133,643 of CP099823.1, forward strand.
AAAAATGCTAATAAAAAAGAAATAATAGAAAAAGAAAAATCTCAAAATAAATTAGTTAAATCTAATTTAAGATTTGTAGTATCTGTAGCAAAACAATATCAAAATCAAGGATTAAGTTTATCAGATTTAATTAATGAAGGTAATTTAGGATTAATTAAAGCTTCTTTAAGATTTGATGAAAGTAGAGGATTTAAATTTATATCTTATGCTGTATGGTGGATAAGACAATGTATTTTACAATCTATAGCTGATTTTTCTAGATGTGTTAGATCACCTACAAATAAAATAGCTTTTTTAAATAAAGTTAATAAAGTTTTTACTTATTTAGAGCAAAAATTAAATAGAGCACCATCAATAAAAGAAATTTCTAAATATTTATCAATTAATATTAAAGATATAGAAGAAGTTTTAAAATATTCAAATAAACATATTTCTTTAGATGCTCCATTAATAGAAGGTGAAGGTATAAATTTATATGATGTAATTAGTTCAAAAAATTTTCCTAAACCTGATAATAAATTAAATCAAGAATCTTTAAAAAAAGATATTAAAATATGTTTAAAAATTTTATCTAAAAGAGAAAAACAAGTTATTATATTATGTTGTGGATTATTCGGGAAAAAATCAATGACTTTTGAAGAAATAGCTAGATTATTTAAATTAACAAGAGAAAGAGTAAGACAAATACAAATAAGTGCAATTAAAAAATTAAAAAAATATAAAAAAAGTAAAATTTTAAAATATTATTTAGGTTAGTTAATTTTTTAATAATCTATATAAAATAAATATTATTATTTTAATAAAAAAAAAATAATATATATTATTATATTATATATTTTTTTATTAAAATAATAATATTTATATAATATACTATATAATTTTATTATAATAATAACATTTATATATATTTTTTATATTTTTATCGTATTTTTTTTTATTTTTTTTTATAGCTTTATTAAAAGGTATATATGTAATTTTATTATTTTTTATACCTATAACAAAATTAAATTTATAATTATAAAAGTTTTTAACTGATTCTAAACTTAATTTAATAGCTAAAATTCTATCTAAATATGTAGGTGTACCACCTCTTTGTACATGGCCTAATATAGAATATCTTATTTCATATTTATTAAATTTATTTTTTATATATCTATATACTTTTTTAGCAGATTCACCTATTTTTTTATTTTCAGCTACTATAATAATATTATTATATAAATTTTTATTATTTTTAAATAAAAAATTATCAATTTTATTAAAATTATATTTATCATTTTTAGGTATTAATATATCTAAAGCTCCTAAAGCTATACCACTATTTAAAGCTAAAAATCCTAAACCTTTTCCCATTACTTCAATAATAAAAATTCTATTATTAGAATTAGCTGTATCTTTTATTTTTTCTACTATTTGTATTATAGTATTTAAAGAAGTATCATAACCTATTGTCAAATCAGTTCCATAAATATCATTATCTATAGTTCCAGGTATACCTATAATAGGAAAATTATATTCTTTATTAAATATCATAGCACCAGTAAAAGATCCATCACCACCTATTATTATTAATCCATTTAAATTATTATTAATAATATTATTATATGCTTTTTTTCTACCTTTTTTAGTTTTAAAAATTTTTGATCTTCCTGAACCTAATATAGTACCACCTAAATTTATAATATTATTAACATCTTTATTAAATAATCTTATTATATTATTTTTACCTTTAATTAATCCATCATACCCATATTTTATACCATAACAATTAATATTATAATTATTAGAAAAATTTACTATTGATTTAATAACAGCATTCATACCAGGAGAATCACCACCTGAAGTAATTATACCTATATTTTTAATTATATTTTTCATTTTTTAAAAAAAAATTTAATTAAAATGGTAAATCATCATCATTAA
>CP099823.1:135616-157480 GCA_029851145.1 Candidatus Shikimatogenerans bostrichidophilus
ATATTAATAAAAATTTTAACTTTATCATTAATATTAACAATATTTAATAAATCTATTTTATCTTGTACAAAATCTATTAAAATATTTTGAGGATATTGTTCATCTGTTATTAATATTAAACTTTTTTTTTTAAAATTATTTTTAAATATTTGAATATCTAAAATATCTTTTATTTTACCAATTAAATACATAATATAAAATATATAATTAAAATATAATATATTTTTTTTTTTTTAAAAAAAAAAATTATAAAATATCTAATTCTAATTTTACTTTTTTATTTATCATATTTTTATTCCATGGTGGATTAAAAGTAATATTTATATATACATTATTAATAATTTTAATTTTTTTTTTAATTTTTTTTTTAATTTTATTAATTATTACATTAGCTAATGGACAATTTGGAGTTGTTAATGTCATTAAAATAAAAACATTATTGTTTTTAATATTAATTTTATATATTAATCCTATATCATATATACTAATATTTATTTCAGGGTCATATATTTTTTTTAAAATAGAAATTATTTTTTTTTTATATTTTTTTTTATTCATTAAGTTTATTTAAAATTATATATTAATATTTTAAATTAATAATAATATAATTTATTAAAAATTATGATAATAAATAAAAAAATATATAAATATATTAATAATATTATAAAAAATTATGAACCTAAATATTTAAAAAAAATTAGATATAATAATAATATTAATAAAAATATAATATCTGATAATTTACAAGGTAGATTTTTAAGTATTATTTCAAAAATAAAAAATCCTAAATATATTTTAGAAATAGGTACATTTATAGGTTATTCTACATTATGTTTATCTGAAGGTTTAAAAAAAAATGGTTTATTAATAACAATAGAAAAAAATAAAAAATATATATATTATGCTAAAAATAATTTTAAAAATACTAAATATAATAAAAATATAAAAATTTTATATGGTAAAGCTTTAAATATAATACCTAAATTAAAAAATAAATTTGATATAGTTTTTATAGATGCAGATAAAATAAATTATAATAAATATTTTGATTTAATAATAAATAAAATAAATAAAAATGGTATTATAATAGTAGATAATGTATTATGGAAAGGTAAAATTATTAATAAAAAATTAGATTTTTTATCACAAAAAATATATAATTTTAATAAAAAAATTAAAAATTGTAAAAAAATAGAAAATATTATAATACCTATTAGAGATGGTTTAAGTTTAATTTATAAAAAAAAAATTATTTAATTTTTTTATCTTTAATATATAAAAATTTTATTAATAATTTTCTTATTTTATCTGAAAAATAATATAATTTTTTTATTCTCATTTCATTTCTTAAATTATTAATTTTTTTTAAAATTAATTTTAATTTTTTGTTTTTTTTTTTTTTTTTTATTTTTAATCCTAAAATATCTATTATAAATATTTTCATTATATAATATATTTTTTTTAAATCTATTAATGATATTTGTAAATCATTATTTATACATTTATTTATAATATTATTAATTTTAAATAAATTATATATTAATAAAGGTATATTAAAATCATCATTAATTGAATTATAACAATTATTATATATATCATTAATATTAATACTAATAGAAGTTTTATTTTTTATTTTTACTTTTTTTATATTATTAAAAAAATTTAATAAATTTTTATATTTTTTTATAGTATTAAATAAATTTTTTTTAGATATATTAATTATATTTCTATAATGAGTTTGAATTATATATAATTTTATAAACATTGGATCTATTTTATTATAATTAGTAAATTTTAATTTACCTTTTATTATATCATTAATAGTAATAAAATTATTTAATGATTTACTCATTTTTTTATTATTTATAGTTAACATATTAGTATGAATCCAATATTTTGATAAATTATATAAATTATTATTAATTACATTAGATTGAGATATTTCACATTCATGATGTGGAAATTTTAAATCTATACCTCCACCATGTATATCAAAATAATTACCTAAATATTTATTACTCATTGTAGTACATCCAATATGCCAACCTGGATATCCTATACCCCAAGGAGATATCCATTTCATTATATTATTTTTATTATTATTAATATTTTTCCAAAGTACAAAATCATAAAAATTTTTTTTTTCATTTATAAATTTTTTATTAATTATAAATTCATTATTAATATTAATATTATTTAATATATTACCATAATTACCATATATTTTATTATATTTTTTAATATTAAAATAAATTGATCCATTTTTAATATAAGCAATATTTTTATTAATTATTTTTTTAATATTTTCTATTTGTTCAATTATATGACTGCTAGATCTAGGTTCTATATTAGGTGATAATAAATTTAATATTTTTAAAATATTATAAAAATTTAATAAATTTTTTTGTATTAATTCTATTGAATTAAATTTATTATTAAATTCTAAATGATTAATATCAGTAATATTTCTAATATATTTAACATTAAATTTTAAATGTTTAAAATATCTATATAATATATCAAAAAATATAAATGTTCTACAATTACCTAAATGTATACTATTATACATAGTAGGTCCACATACATACATATTAATTTTATTGTTAATAATAGGTAAAAATAATTCTTTTTTTTTAGTTAAAGAATTATATATAAATATATTTTTTTTAGCATTTTTTTTAATATATTTCATTTTTTTTTTAAAAAAATAATAATTATAATAAATAATAATAATATAAAATAATGAATAGTAAAGATTATATTAAATTAATAATTGATACAAAATTAGCATTTTTTTCTAAAATTAAAGGTTTTTATATATTAAGACCTTATGGATATAAAATATGGGAAAATATAAAAAATATTCTTAATAAAATGTTAATTAAAAATAAACATAAAAATGTTTATTTTCCTTTATTAATACCTAAATCTTTATTTAATATATTTAATAATCACATTAATAATTTTACTAAAGAATGTGCTATAGTTACTCATTCTAGATTATTAATTAAAAATAATAATATTTATGTTGATCCTAAATCAAAATTAAATGAAGAATTAATAATTAGACCAACATCAGAAACAATAATTTGGGATACCTATAGTAAATTAATACAATCATATAAAAATTTACCTATTTTAATAAATCAATGGTCAAATGTAGTAAGATTAGAAATGAAAAACAAAATGTTTATTAGAAATTCAGAATTTTTATGGCAAGAAGGACATAGTGGTCATATTAATAAAAAAGAAGCAATAAAAGAAATAAAATTAATAAAAAAAATATATAAAAAATTAATAAAAAACTATTTATCTATACCTTTTATATTTGGTAAAAAAACAAAATTAGAAAAATTTTCAGGTTCAAAATTTACATATTCTTTTGAAACTTTAACTAAAAATGGTAAATCTATACAATTAGCTACAATACATTTTTTAGCTAAAAATTTTTCTAAATTTTTTAATGTATCTTTTACTGATAAAAAAAATAAAAAAAAATATGTTTGGTCTACATCATGGGGTTTATCAATGAGATTAATAGGTGCTATTATAATGATTCATTCAGATAAAAAAGGATTAATATTACCACCTAAAATTTCTCCTATACATATAATTATTATACCTATAATAAATAATAATAATAAATATATAAAAAAAATTAATAATATAGTAAAAAAAATAAAAATAATTTTTTATAAAAGTAAAATTAATATAAAATATGATAATAATTTAAATATTAAACCAGGTAATAAATTTTATAAATATGAAAAAATGGGAATACCATTAAGAATAACAATAGGGAAAAGAGAAATAAAAAATAATAAAATTGAAATTATTAGAAGAGATAATTTTAAAAAATATTATTTAGATATTAAAAATATTTTTATTTTTAAAAAAAAAATTTTAAAATTATTAAAAAAAATACAAAAAAATATTTATAATAAAGCTAAAAAATATATAAAAAAAAAAACTTTTAAAGTTAATAATTATTATTTATTTAAAAAAATAATGTCTAAAAAAGGTGGATTTATTATGACATATTTTGATAATAATAATGATACAGAATTAAAAATAAAAAATGAAACTAAAGCCACTATTAGATGTATAATAAAACAAGAAAATGGTAAATGTATATATAGTGGTAAAAAAACTAATAAAAAAGTAATTTTTGGTAAATCATATTAAAATTATTTATTTTCTATTTTAGATATTATATAATATAATATTTTTTTTTTTTTTTTAGGATTAAACCATTTTATATTTTTTTTATTTTTATACCATAAAATTTGTCTTTTGGCATAATTTTTAGAATTTTTTTTTATTTCTTTTATACAATCTAATAAATTAATTTTTTTTGATAAAAATTTAAAAATTTCTTTATAACCAATAGTATTTAAAGCATTAATTTTATTTTTATTTTTATATTTTTTAAATAAATTATTAGCTTCATTTAATAAACCATTTTTAATCATTAAATTAACTTTTTTATCTATATTATTATATATATATTTTCTTTTTAATATTAATCCTATTCTTAAATATTTATTAAATGGTCTTTTTTTTATTTTTTTTTTTAAAAAATATGAAAATTTTTTTTTAGTTATTTTTATAATTTCTAATGCTCTTATAATTTTTCTTTTATCTTTTTTATTATTTAATTTTTTATAAAAAGAATAATCTTTTTTTTTTAATTTTTTTAATAAATATTTAATATTTTTATTATTTAATTTTTTTCTTAATTTATATAATTTTTTTTTTTTTATATTAGGTATTCTATTAATACCTTTTATAATAGTATTTTCATATAAACAAGAACCACCAACCATAATAACTATATTATTTTTTTTAAATATTTTTTTTAATATTTTAATAACATCTTTTTCATATAAATAAATATTATAATTATTTTTTATACTTAAATTATTAATAAAATGATGTTTAATATTTTTAAAATTTTTTTTAGATGGTTTTGATGTACCAATTTTTAACTCTTTATAAAATTGTCTAGAATCACATGAAATAATTTCAGTTTTTAATTTTTTAGCTAAAAATATTGATAATTTAGTTTTACCTATACTTGTAGGTCCTACAATAGATATTAAAAATTTTATAATATTATTTTTTTTTATAAATATTATTTAATAAATAATAATCTAATATTACTAAAGCAGCCATTGATTCTACAATAGGTACAGCTCTAGGTAATACACATGGATCATGTCTACCTTTAATTTTAAAAAATATTTTTTTATTATTATTATTTATACTATATTGTTTTTTTTTTATAGTTGATACTGGTTTAAAAGCTACATTAAAATATATATCCATTCCATTAGATATACCACCTTGTATACCACCTGAATAATTAGTTTTAGTTTTATTATTTTTTATAAAAATATCATTATGTTTAGAACCTTTAAATTTTACACTATTAAAACCACTACCATATTCAAATCCTTTAACAGCATTAATACTAAGCATAGCTTTACCTAATTCAGAATGTAATTTATTAAAAACAGGTTCACCTAAACCTATAGGAACATTTTTAATTATACATGTTATTATTCCACCTATAGTATCTCCTTTATTTTTAATTTTTTTAATTAATTTAATCATTTTTTTAGCTTTTTTTTTATCAGGACATCTAATAATATTTTTTTCAATATTATTAATATTTATTTCATTATATTTTTTATTTATTTTAATATTACCTACTGATGAAACATAAGCATAAATTTTTATTTTTTTTATTATTTGTTTGGCTATACTACCAGCTATAACTCTACATACTGTTTCTCTAGCTGAAGATCTACCACCACCTCTATAATCTCTAATTTTATATTTTTTATAATAAGTAAAATCAGCATGAGAAGGTCTAAAAATATTTTTTATATTTTTATAATCTTCTGATTTTTTATCTTTATTATATACTATAAAACCTATAGGTGTACCAGTAGTTATATTATTAAATAAACCAGATAAAAATTTTATATTATCATCTTCTTTTCTAGGTGTTACTATTTTAGATTGTCCAGTTTTTCTTCTATTTAATTCATAATTAATTTTATTAATATTAATTTTTATACCTGATGGACAACCATCTATTATACCACCAATAGCTATACCATGACTTTCACCAAAAGTAGTTAATTTAAAAATTTTACCAAAAGTATTGCCTGACATTTTTAAAAATTAAAAATTTATATTTATTATTGTTAATAATAATATAATTAATTTATTTTTAATAAAATTAATATTTTTTATATTTAATTAATTTTTAAAAAAAAATTATTATTATTAATTATATGAATAAAAATATAAATTATACAGCAAAAAATATTCAATATTATGAAAATATTGAACATATTAGAAAAAGACCTTCTATGTATATAGGTGATGTTAATATAAATGGATTACATCATATATTGTATGAATTAATTAATAATTCATTAGATGAATATTTAGAAGGTTATTGTAAAAACATTATAATTATTATTAATAATGATACTACTATAACTATAAAAGATGATGGTAGGGGTATACCTATAGATAATTTTAAATATAAAAATAAAAATATATCAGCTTTAGAAATAGTAATGACTAAAATAGGATCAGGTAGTAAATTTGATAAATTATCATATAAATATTCTAGTGGTTTACATGGTGTAGGATTATCATGTGTTAATGCATTATCTAAAAAATTAACTATTTTAATTTATAAAAATAATTATATATATAAACAAAAATATATAAAAGGTAAACCTTTATATAAAGTTAAAAAAATAGGTGAAACGAAAAAAACAGGTACTAAAATAAAATATACTATTGATAAAAATATTTTTATATATAAAAAATATAATTATAAATTAATATATAATTATTTAAAAGAATTATCATTTATAAATAAAAATTTAATTTTTTTTTTACATGATAAAAGAATAAATAAAAAAAAAAAAATTTATTCTATAAAAGGATTAAAAGATTATTTAAATTATATAGATAAAAAAAAAAAAAAAAAAATTATTAATAAAGATATTTATTATTATAAAAAAAGAAAAAAATATATATTAGAATTAATAATAAGATATAATTATAAAAATAAAGAGAATATAATATCATATGTTAATAATATAAAAACTATTAATGGTGGTACTCATATAACAGGTTTTAAAAGAGGATTAACAAAAGCTTTTAAAAAACATATAAAAATATATAAAAATAATATATTAGAAAAATTTGAAATTAATGGTAAAGATATTAGACAAGGTATAATAGCTATTATATCATTAAAATTAACTAATCCTCAATTTGAAGGACAAACTAAAAATCGTTTAGTAAATAAAAAAATAACAGGATTAATGGAAAAAAATATTAATAATTTATTTGATAAATATTTAGAAGAAAATCCTAAAAATTGTAAAAAATTAATAGAAAAATCAATAATTTCATTTAAATCTAGAAAAGAAGCAAAAAAAATTAGAAAATTATTAAATAAAAATAATTTAAATTATTATAAAAGTATTACTGGTATACCTGGTAAGTTATTTGATTGTACATATAATAATCCTAATAAATGTGAATTATTTTTAGTTGAAGGTGATTCAGCTGGTGGTACTGCTAAACAAGGACGCAATAGAAAATTTCAAGCTATTTTACCATTAAAAGGAAAAATTTTAAATGTTATAAAATCTTTAGATAATAAAATTTTAAATAATAATGAAATAAAAAATATATTTTTAGCATTAGGAGTATATTTAGAAAAAAAAAAAAAAAAAATTATTTTAAATATTAAAAAATTAAAATATAAAAAAATAATAATAATGACTGATGCTGATGTTGATGGTAAACATATTACTACTTTAATATTAACATTTTTATTTAAATATATGAATATATTATTTAATAAAGGTTATATATATATAGCTAATCCTCCTTTATATATGTTAAAAATTAAAAAAAAAAAAATATATATATGGAATGAAAAAGATAAAATAAAAATTTTAAAAAAAAATAAAAATATTAATAATATACAAAGATATAAAGGTTTAGGAGAAATGAATTCTAATCAATTATGGGATACTACTATGAATCCTAAAACTAGAATATTAAAAAAAATTTTTATTAAAGATATTGAAAATAGTAATTATGTATTTAATTTATTAATGGGTGAAAATGTTAAACCAAGAAAAAATTTTATTAAAAAAAATTATAATTCAGCTAAAATAGATATATAAAAAAAATTTAATTTAAAATATTATTATTAAATTTTTTTTTTATTAAATATTTTACAGTATTAGTTAATTTAGCACCATTTTTAAACCATTTTATAAAATTTTTTTTATTTATTTTAATAATTTTTTTATGTGGATTATAATAACCTAATTTTTGTATTATTTTTCCATCTCTAGGTGATTTTATATTTGCTACTACTATTGAAAAAATAGTGAAATGTTTTTTACCTTTTTTTTGTAATCTTATTTTTATCATAATATTTAATTTAAAAAATAATATATATATATATTATTAAAATAGTAATAAAAAATAATAATTTAATTAAAAAAATTATAATTTATAATATAAAATTGATAAAGACTCGTTGTGTAATGGTAGCACATCAGATTTTGGTTCTGATAGTTAAGGTTCAAATCCTTACGAGTCTATATAAATATTATATTGTTTATATATTTTTATTTATTAATAAAATATTTTTTTTTAAAAAAAAATTAAAATAAAAATAAATCTTTTTTATTAATTAAATTGTTATAAATTTCTATATTTTTATTTTTTTTTTTATTTAATATTTGAAAATTTAATAAATTTATATAACCATTTTTAGCTGTTATTAAAACTTTTTTATTAATAAAAAATATTTTACCATAATTATAATTATGTTTAATTTTAATAATTTTTATTTTATAAATATTTATTAATAATATTTTTTTTTTAGTATTTAAATAACACCATGCTGGTTTTTGTATTGATAAACCTCTAATTTTATTATAAATATTTTTTATATTTTTATTAAAATCTATTTTAGAATAATAATTATTAATTTTAGGTGCTAATTTTATTGTTTTATTGTTATTAATATATATTTTTTTTTTTTTTTTAAAAATTATATTTTTTATAGTTTTAATTGTAAATTTTTTAGTTTTATTAGATAATAATTTATATAATTTTTTATATTTTATATTTTTTTTTATTTTTATTTTTTTTTGTAAAATTATTTTACCTTCATCTATTTTATCATCAATTATAAAACTAGTTAAACCAGTAATTTTTTCATTATTTATAATTACCCAATTAATAGGACATGAACCTTTATATTGTGGTAATAATGATGGATGAATATTAATAGAGCAATATTTAGGAATTTTCCAAATTTCTTTTTTTATTATTTTAAATGATATTAATAATAATATATCTGGATTAATATTATTTAATTTTTTTATTATATTTTTATTGTCTATATATTCACTATATATTAATTTTTTTTTTTTTTTTTTAGATATAAATTTAATATAATTTTTTTTATTATTAATAATATTTTTTTTTGATGTAATTACATAACATATATTAAATTTTTTTTTTATTAAATATTTTAATGTAGGTATACCAAAAATACCATTACTCATAAAAATTATTTTTTTTTTTTTTATATTCATTAAATTTAAAATATTAATAAATATTATTATTAATGACATGGCTGGGATTCGAACCCAGGACCCTTACATTAAAAGTGTAATGCTCTACCAACTGAGCTACCAAGTCTTATTATAAAAATAATTTAATAATATTTATTATTATATAATATATTTTTTAATTAAAGAATAAAAATATAATATATTTATTATTAAAATAAATATAATTTTTTTTTAATGAAAATAATTTTAATAGGATATATGGGTAGTGGTAAAACTAGTATTGGTAAAATATTATCAAATTTTATTAAAAAAAAATTTTATGATTTAGATGACATTATATCAAATATTTATAATATAAATATAAATAATTTTTTTTATATATATGGTAATTTTTTTTTTAGAATTTTAGAAAATAAAATTTTAAATTATTTTTTAATAAAAAATTATTTTAAATCATATATTTTATCAATAGGTGGTGGTACACCTTGTTATTTTAATAATATGAATTTAATGAATAAATTATCTAATACAATATATTTAAAAAATAATAAATTATCATTGTATAAAAGATTATTAAAAAATTTATATAATAGACCTTTAATAAAAAAATTATCATATAATAATTTTTTTTATTTTATTATTAATCATATAAAAAAAAGAAATATAATTTATAAAAAATCAAAATATATAATATATACTAAGAATATGAGTATTAAAGATACTGTTAATAATGTTATTAATGTAATTAATAATAAATGTTTAATAAAATAAAAAATATTTTTTTAAAAAAAAAATTTAATAATAAAAAATTTTTATTGGCTATTAGTGGAGGAGTAGATAGTATAGTTTTATTTAATATTATTTATAAAATTTTTTATAAATATAAACAAAAAGATAAAATTAGTATTATACATTGTAATTTTAATTTAAATAAAAAAAATAAAACTTATAATTTAATAAAAAAAATATGTAAAAAAAAAAAAATTAAATTATTTTATAAAAAATTTAATACTAAATTATATTCTAAAAAAAAAAAAATTTCTATACAAATGGCAGCTAGAGAATTAAGATATAATTTTTTTTTTAAAATAAAAAAAAAATATAAATATAATTATATTTTATTAGGTCATAATTTAGATGATTCTATAGAAACTTTTTTTATTAATTTATTTAGAAAAACTGGTTTATATGGATTAAAAGGTATAGAATTTATATCTAAAAAAAAAAAAATATTAAGACCTTTAATATATTTTTATAAAAAAGATATTATAAATTATGCTATTATTAATAATTTAAAATGGTATGAAGATGTTAGTAATAATAAAAATATTTATTTAAGAAATAAAATTAGAAATATAATTTTACCTATTATATATAAAAATTTTTTATATGTTAAAAAAAATATTGTTAATACTATTAATAATATAAAATTAGAATATAAATTTATAAAAAATAAAATTAAAGATTATAAAAAAAAAATAATAATAAAAATTAATAATTTTAATTTTAAATTAAAAATAAAAAAATTAATTAAAATAAAATATTATCAATATTTTTTATTTAAAATTTTTAAAAAATATGGATTTAATGATTATAAAATTTTTAAAAAATTACCATTTTTTAAAAATAAAAAAAAAATTTATTCAAAAAATAAAAAATTTGTAATAACTAAAATTAATAATTATATTTATTTTAAATTAAATTAATATTTTATTATTATTTTAAAATAAAATTATTATATTAAAAATTTATTTATAAAAAATATTTTAAAATAATATTTTATATTAATTATTTTTAATTTTTATTAATGGATAAAAATAATAATATTATAAATCATAAAATTATAGGTAAAAATTTAAATTTATTTATATTTAATAATAATATAGGTAAAGGTTTACCATTATGGTTACCTAATGGATTATATATATATAATAAAATTAAGAAAATTATTAAAATAATAAATTTAAAAAATAATTATAAAGAAGTATTAACACCTCATATAGTAAAAAATAAATTATTTAAAATTTCAGGTCATTTAGATAAATATTATAATAATATTTTTAAATTATATAATAAAAAATATTGTATAAAACCAATGAATTGTCCTTCTCATTGTATAATTTTTAAAAATTATAAAAATTTATCATATAAAAAATTACCTAAAAGATTGTTTGAATTTGGTACAGTATATAGAAAAGAAAAAAGTGGTGAATTAAATGGTTTATTTAGAACTATTAATTTTACTCAAGATGATGGTCATATATTATGTTTAAAAAAAAATATATATAAAGAAATTTATAAAATAATAAAAAATATTATTTTTATATATAAATTTTTTAATTTTAATAAAATTTATATTAGATTTTCATTAAGTAATAAAAGTAATAAAAAAAAAATAAATAATAAATATATTGGTAAAATAAAAAATTGGAAAAAATCAGAAAAAATTATTTTAAATATAAAAAAAAAAATAAATTTTAAATATAAAACTTATATTAAATATAATGATGCAGCATTTTATGGTCCTAAAATAGATTTTATTATTAAAGATTCATTAAAAAGAAAATGGCAATTAGGTACTATACAAATAGATTATAACACTCCAATTAATTTTAATTTAAAATATATTAATAAATATAATAAATATAAATATCCTATTATTATACATAGAGCATATATAGGATCTATAGAAAGATTTATTGGTATATTATTAGAACATACAAGAGGAAATTTACCTATTTGGTTATTAAAAATTCAATTAATAATAATACCTATTAATAATAATAATTTAAAATATTCTTATTATATATTAAATATATTAAAAAAAAAAAATATAAAAATAAAAATAGATAAAAAAAAAAAAAATTTAAATGAAAAAATTAAAAAGTATGAAAGATTACATATACCTTATATTTTTATAATAGGTGATAAAGAAGTTAAAAATAATAGTATTTTTATTAGAAGTTTTAAAAAAGGTAAAATAGGTAATTTTAGTAAAAGAAATGCTATTAAATATATTATAAAAAAAATAAAGTTTAATTTATAAAAAAAAAAAAAAAATTAATAATAAAAATAAAATTTTTGATAAAATAATATCAAAATATAGAATAAATAAAGATATTAAATCAAAAAAAGTTAAATTAGTAGGTAATAAAAATATTAAAAATAAAATATATTATTTAAATGATTTATTAAAAAAAATAAAAAATAAAAAATTAGATATTATAGAAATTAATAATAAAGTAAAACCTACTATAGTAAAAGTTATAAATTTTAATAAGTTTATATATAAAATAAAAAAAAAATATAAAAAAAATATAGATAAAAGTAATAAAAATAAAATTAAAATTATTAGATTAAGTCCTAATATTAATGATTATGATATAAATTATAAAATTATAAAAGCTAAAAAATTTTTAAAAAAAAATAATAAAGTTATTTTTTATGTTTTTTTTAAAGGTAGATCAATAATATATAAATATATAGGTGAAAAAACATTAGAAAAAATATATAATTTTATAAAAAAATATGGTTTTATACAAAAAAAACCATTTATGGAAAAAAATAAAATGTTTATGATTATATTACCTATTAATAAAAAAAAAAAAATAAATGAAAAAAAATAAAAATAAATCTAGTTATAAAAAAAGATTTAAAATAATTAATAAAAATAAAATTAAAAGGAAACAATCATTTAAAAATCACAAATTAACAAAAAAATCATTAAAAAGAAAAAAAAGATTATCAAAATTTGTTTTTTTAAATAAAAAAAATTATAAAAATATAATAAAATTTTTAAAATAAAATGCCAAGATCAAGAAATATAGTATCTTCTAAAAAAAGAAAAAAAAAATATTTAAAATATGCTAAGGGATTTTATGGTAGTAAAAAAAAAAGTTATACAATAGCTAAAAATGCTGTTGAAAAATCATGGTTAAATTCTTATATAGGTAGAAAAAATAAAAAAAGAGATTATAGAAAATTATGGATTATTAGAATTAATGCATATGTTAGAAAATATGGTTTTAAATATTCTAATTTTATATTTTTATTAAAAAAAAATAATATTTATTTAAATAGAAAAATTTTATCATATTTATTAAATAAAAAAAATAATTATATAATTTTTAAAAAATTATTAAAAAAATAATTTTAAATATAATATTTTTTTAAATTTTTAGATGTTTCACAATTAGGAAATATTTTTTTAGCTTCTTTTTCAAATTTACTTATATTAGGATATCTACAAGAATAATGTCCTAATAATAATTTTTTAACATTAGATAATTTAGCTATTTTTGCTGCTTGTTTAGATGTTGAATGACCTCTATTATAAGCTAGTTTTTTTTTTTCATGTAAATAAGTTGATTCATGATATAATAAATCTACATTTTTTAAATATTTAGTAATTTTGGGATAAAAAGAAGTATCTGAACAAAAAGCATATGATAATGTTTTTTTTGATTTAAATGTTAAATAATTATTAGGTATTTTTTTACCATTTTTTTTAATAAAATTATTACCTTTTTTAATATTTAAATAATCTGAAATTTTTATTTCTTTAATTTTTTTAACATTTTCTATATTTAAATTTTTTAATTTTTTTTTTTCTTTGAATAAAAAACCATTAGTATATATTTTATGTTTTAATGGTATAATATAAATTTTTATATCATTATTTTCATAAATTTTTTTATATTTTTTTGATTTTAATGTAATAAATTTTAAAGGATATGTAATTTTAGAATTTGACCATTTTAAATGTTCATATATAATATTTTTTAATCCTTTTGGAGAATAAATATTTAATTTTTTATTTCTTTTTAATAATTGATATGTTGATAATATACCAATTAAACCAAAATAATGATCTCCATGTAAATGAGAAATAAAAATATTATTAATTTTATTAATTTTTATTCTAGATTTTATTAATTGTACTTGTGTACCTTCACCACAATCTATTAAATAATAATTTTCTCTCATATATAAAATTTGAGATGTAGGATGAAAATTTTTAGTAGGTAATGATGAATTACATCCTAATATAATAATATTAGATTTTATCATTTTTATTATAATTAAAATTTTTTTAAAAATATAATACATTATTATTAATATAATAATAATTAAATTTAATATTTAAATGTATAAAGAAACTCCATTAATTAAACAATATTATAATTTAAAAAAAAAATATAATAATACAATATTATTTTTTCAAGTTGGAGAATTTTATGAAATTTTCGGTTATGATGCTATTA
The DNA here is from genome assembly GCA_029851145.1 of Candidatus Shikimatogenerans bostrichidophilus. Taxonomy (GTDB): domain Bacteria; phylum Bacteroidota; class Bacteroidia; order Flavobacteriales; family Blattabacteriaceae; genus Shikimatogenerans; species Shikimatogenerans bostrichidophilus_E. The sequence continues at coordinate 150,525 of CP099823.1, forward strand.
TATGTTCTAGAATATTAGATATTACTTTAACTAAAAGAAATAAAAAAAATAGTAATAGTATATTTTTAGTAGGTTTTCCATGTAAATCATTAAATATTTATTTAAAAAAATTAATAAAATATGGTTATAAAGTAGCAATATGTGATCAAATTAAAAATAATAAAAATAAAAAATTAATTAATAAAAAAGAAAAAAAATTAATAGATAGAGAAATAACAGATATTATTACTCCTGGAATATCTATTTATGATGATATATCTAAAAAAAAAAATTCTAAAAAATTTATATCTTCTATTTATTTTAAAAAAAATAAAATAGGTATATCATTTATAGATTTTTCTACAGGTGATTTTTTAACAACTGAAGGTGATTTAAATTACATTAAACATATAATAAATTGTTTAAAACCTAAAGAATTTTATATTCAAAAAAGTAAAAAAAAAATTTTTAATTTAAATTTTAATAAAAATAATAAATTTATAATTACTTTATTAGATGATAATTATTTTAATTATAAAATATTATATTCTAAATTATTAGAACATTTTAATTTATTTTCATTAAATTGTTTTGGTATAGAAAATATGAATTTAAGTATTATATCATCAGGTATATTGATATATTATATAAAAAATTATTATAATTTAAAATTAAATCATATTAATAATATAAAAATTATTAAAATTAATAAATATGTTTGGATTGATGATTCAACAATAAAACATTTAGAAATATTAAAAAATAAAAATAAAAAAGGTCAATCTTTATTATCTATTCTAGATAATACATATACTGCAATGGGTTATAGACTTTTAAATAATTGGATTATTTTTCCATTAATAGAAAAAAAAAATATATATAATAGACAAAAAATAATTAGTTTTTTTTTTAAAACAAATGATAAATTACAATTAAATTTATCATTAAATTTAAAATATATTTATGATATTGATAAATTAATATCTAAAATATCAAATTATAAAATTAATCCTAATCAATTTTATAAATTTACTTTATCTATAAAAAAAATAATTAATATTATTAATATATTAAATATTAAAAAAAATTATAAAATTTTTAATTTTAAAAAAAAATATATTAATAATATAAAATATATATATAAAAAAATAGATAATTTTGTTATTAATAATTATGTTAATAAATTTAATAAAGAATTTTTTATAAAAAAAAATATTTCTAATAAAATAGATAATTATAAAAAAAAATTAAAAAAAAAAAAAAAATATATATTAAAATATTATAATAATAAAAAAAAAAAATTAAAATTTTCTTATTTTAAAATAAAAAATAATGATTTATTAGAAACATTTTTAGAAATTAAGAAAAAAGATATTAATTTAATACCTAAAAATTGGATAAAAAAACAAAATTTATCATTATATATTAGATATACTACTAAATTAATTAATAATTATGATTATAAAATTTATAATATAAAAAAAAAAATTTTTTTTTATGAAAAACTAATATTTGATAAAAAAATTGATTTTTTAAATAAAAATATTTTTTTTTTAAAAAAAATATCTGATTGGATTGCTAAAATTGATGTTTTATTCTCTTTTTTTTTTATTGCTAAAATAAATAATTATACTAAACCTAAAATAATAAATAATAAAAAAAAAATTATTAAAATAATTAAAGGTAGACATCCAGTAATAGAAAAAAATATGTCATTAACTAATAATTATATACCTAATGATATTTATTTAGATAATTTTAATAATCAAATATTAATTATTACTGGTCCCAATATGTCAGGAAAATCAGCAATTTTAAGACAAACAGCTTTAATTATTATAATGGCTCAAATAGGTAGTTATGTACCAGCTAAATTAGTAGAATTTAATATTATAGATAAAATTTTTAGTAGAATAGGAGCTTCTGATAATATATCAATAGGTGAATCTACATTTATGGTAGAAATGAATGAAACTTCTAATATTTTAAATAATTTTACTAAAAATAGTTTAATTATAATGGATGAAATAGGTAGAGGTACTAGTATTTTTGATGGTATTTCTTTATCATATTCTATAATTAAATATTTAATTAAAAATAAATTTAAACCTAAAGTTTTATTTGCTACACATTTTCATGAATTACAATTTTTATTAAAAAATTATAATAATATTAAATATTATTATTTATCTATAAAAAAAATAAATAATAATATAATATTTATTAGAAAATTAAAAGATGGAATTAATAATAATAGTTATGGTATATACATTGCTAAAATGTCAGGTATACCAAAAAAAATTATATATGATTCAAAAAAAATTTATTTTTTTTTAAAAAAAAAAAATTTAATTAATTTGTTATTTTATAAATTTTTATCATTATTATATATAATAAAAAATTTATTTAAAAAAAAAATTTTGCGATAGTAGTTCAATAGGTAGAACATAACCTTGCCAAGGTTAAGGTTACGGGTTCGATTCCCGTCTTTCGCTTATTTTTTAAAAAATATAAAATTGCCTAGATGGTGAAATAGGTAAACACGCAGGACTTAAAATCCTGTAATTCAAAAAATGAATTTTGCGGGTTCGATTCCCGCTCTAGGCATATTATATAAATAAATATTTTTTTATTTATAATAATATTATTATTTTATTTATAATAAATTTTTATATAAAAAATGTTTTTTTTTTTGATACAGAAACTACAGGATTACCTAAAAATAATATTTTTAATAATTTAGAAATATTAAATTGGCCTCGTTTAATTCAAATTTCATGGCAATTATATAGTTTAAAAGGTAAATTATTAAATTTTAATAATTATTACATTAAACCTGATAATTATATAATTCCTTTAAAATCTATGTTAATTCATGGAATAACAAATAAATATGCTCAAAAAAAAGGTAAAAATATTATTTATGTTTTAAAAAAATTTTTTTTAAATTTAAAAAAATCTTATTTTATTATAGGTCATAATATTGATTTTGATTGTAATATAATAAAAGGTGAATTTTTAAGATTAAATTATGATATTGATAAAATTTTTTTAAAAAAAAAAAAAATTGATACTCAAAAAATATTATTTAATAATAATAAAAAATTTAATATTAAAAAAAAATGGATTAGTTTAAAAGAAACATATAAAATATTATATAAAGAAAAAATTAATAAAAAATTATTACATAATTCTTTTTATGATTTATATATTAATGTTTTATGTTTTATAAAATTAATATATTATAATATTATTAAATTTAATTTTAAAATAAATTTAAAAAATTTTTTAAATAATGTTAATATTATAAAAAATAATTTTTTTTTAAAAAAAAAGAATGATATTATTTTAAATAATAATGTTAATATTTTAAAAAAAAATGATATTATTTTAAATAATAATGATATTATTTTAAAAAAAAAAAAAAAAAAAAAGTATATATTTTAATATTAATAATCATACATATTATTGTATTTTAAATTCTACTATTAAAATTGATGATTTAATTAATAAAGCTTTAGAATATAATATGAAAGCTGTTGGTATTACTGATAATAATATGATGGGTTCATATTATTTTTTAGAAAAAATTTATAATATAAATAATAAATTTAAAAAAAAAATAATAAAAGGTATAATAGGATGTGAAATATTTATAAAAAAAAAAGATAAATTATTTAATTATGTTTTAATAGCTAAAAATAAAATAGGTTATTATAATTTAATAAAAATATGTTCATATGGTTATATAAATAATGAAAATATTTATTATATAAATAAAAATATTATAAAAAAATATTATAAAGGATTAATATTATTAATAAGTACTTATAAATCTGAAATATCTTATTATATAATAAAAAATAAAATTAATAAAGCTGAAAAAAAATTATTATATTGGAAAAATATATTTAAAGATGATATATACATAGAATTATTTAAAAATGGTTTAAAATATGAAAATAAAATTAATGAATATCTTGTAAAATTTTCAAAAAAAAATAATATTTATTTTATAAATCAAAATTATACATTTTTTCTTAATAAATCTGATTATGAAATATATAATATATTATTATGTATTAAAAATAAAGAAAAAAAAAATATAATAAATAAAAAAAAAAATTATTATAATTTATTAAATAAAGAATTTTATTTTAAAAAATATTCAGTAATAAAAAAAAAATTTAAAAATTTAAAAGAAGGTTTTAAAAATTTAAATAAAATATATAAAAAAATAGAATATTATATAATAGAAAAAAAAAATTTATTACCTAAATTTAAGATTCCTAAAAATGAAATTAAAAAAATAAAAAAAAAAAAAAATTTTTATTATTTAAAATATATTACATATAAAGGAGCTAAAAAAAAATATTTAAAATTAAATAATAAAATAAAAAATAGAATTAATAAAGAATTAAAAATAATAAAAAAAAAAAAATTTGAAGATTATTTTTTAATAGTTTATGATATAATAAATAAAGCTAAAAAAAATAATATATATATTGGTCCTGGTAGAGGTTCAGTAGCTGGTTCTATAGTATCATATTGTATTGATATTACTAGAATAGATCCATTAAAATATAATTTAATCTTTGAAAGATTTTTAAATATTGATAGAATTAATATGCCTGATATAGATATTGATTTAGATAATAAAGGTAGAAATAAAATTATATTATATTTAAAAAAAAAATATGGTTTTTTTAATGTTTCTAATATTATTACTTATGGTAAAATAGGTTCTAAATTAGCAATAAAAGATACTTCTAGAGTATTAAATTTATCTTTAAAAAGAGCTAATAAATTATCTAATAATTTAATTAAAAATTTTACTTTAAATCAAATATTAGATAATGATATTAGTTTTTTTAATAAAAAATTATCTTATCAAGATTATAATAAAGTGTTATTACTAAAAAAAATTTATAATTATAAAAATAGTTTAGAAAGTAAAGTATTAGATAAAGCTAAATTATTAGAAGGTTTAATTAGAAATACTAGTATACATGCTTGTGGTATAATAATATCTAAAAATAATATAATGAAAAATATACCTGTTATGTATAATAATAAAAATAATATGTTATTAACCCAATATGATACATATTGTATAGAAAAAATAGGATTATTAAAAATTGATTTATTATCTTTAAAAATTTTAAATATTATAAAAAAAACTATAAATAAAATTAAGAATAGAAATATTAAAATAAAAAAATTAAATTTAAATGATAAAAAAACTTTAAATTTATTTAAAAAAGGTTATACTATAGGTATATTTCAATATGATTCATTAGGAATGAAAAAATATTTAAAATTATTAAAACCTAATAATTTTAATGATTTAATTTCAATTAATGCTTTATATAGACCAGGAACAATAAAATATATTTATAATTTTATATTAAGAAAAAATCATAAAGAAAAAATAACTTATGATTTACCAATAATGAAAAAATATTTAAATGAAACATATGGTATTACTATATTTCAAGAACAAGTAATATTAGTAGCTAGAAAATTATCAGGTATTAGTAAAATAGAAGCTGATAATATTAGAGAAGCTATAAGTAAAAAAAAAATTAATAAATTAAAAAAATTAAAAAAAAAATTTTTTATTAAATCAATAATTAATGGATATTCTATAAAAAAATTAAAAAAAATATGGAAAGATTGGGAAAATTTTTCTTTATATGCTTTTAATAAATCTCATGCTACTTGTTATACTTATATATCTTTTATAACAGCTTTTTTAAAAACACATTATAAAATAGAATATATGTGTAGTTTATTAAGTAATAATATAAATAAATATAAAAATTTAAAATTATTTTTAAAAGAATCTAATAAATTAAATATAAAAATATTAAAACCTGATATTAATTTTAGTAAAAAAAAATTTTCTATAGTTAATAATAAAATTTTATTTGGTATAGAAGCTATAAAAGGTATAGGTAAAGTATCTATTAATTTAATAATAAAAGAAAGAAAAAAAAAAAAATTTGTTTCTTTTGTAGATTTTATTACAAGAATAAATTTAAGAGTAATAAATAAAAAAATTATTAAATTATTAATTTTATCTGGTAGTTTAGATTCTTTAGGTATAAAGAAATATTTTTTTTTATTAAAAAAAAAAAAAAAAAAAAATTATTCTTATTTAGAATATTTTTTAAATAAAATTAATAATGTTAAAAAAAAAATAAATAAAAAAAATATTAAAAAATATTTAAAAAAAATAAAAAAAAAAAATGAAAAAAATGAAAAAAACTATAAAATTTATTATAAAAAAAAACAAAATAAAATATTAGGTTTTAATATTAATAAAAATATTTTATTAAAATATTATAAATTTGAAATTAATTTTTTTAAATTAAATAATTTAAATTTTTTATTTAAAAAAAAAATAAAATTTATTTATGGTATTATAAATAAAATATCATTATTATATAACAATAATTATTCTATTATTTTAGAAGATAAAAATTTATATAAAAAAGAAATTTATATATCAAAAAAAAAATATTTAAAATATAAAAATATTTTAAAAAAAAATTTTGTTATAATTATAAAATTAAAATTTTTTAATAAAAAAATAAATATATTAAAAATTATAAATATTAATAATATTTATGATAATTATAATTATTTATTTATAATAATGTATAAAAATTATTTATATAAAAAAAATAAAAAAATTATAAAATTAATAAATAATAAAATAAAAAAAAAATATTATAGTAATAAAAAAATAATTTTTATAATTAAAAATAATAATAATGATAATAAAGTATTATATAAAAAAATAATATATAATGTTAAATATAATAAAAAAATAATTAAAAATATTATAAATATACCTAAAATAAAATTTTTTTTATGTAAAAAAAAAATTTTTTAATATTATTTAATCATAATAATTATTATTTAATACATTATTTAATGTGTTTTTTTTTTTTTTTTTTTTTTTTTTTTTT
>CP099823.1:157490-194907 GCA_029851145.1 Candidatus Shikimatogenerans bostrichidophilus
TATAAAATATACCAAAAGGTATAGGTAATTTTTTATTTATTATTTTAAATCTAGATAATATAAAAGATTTATATATATTTTTTACATTATGTATCCATAAATATTTTTTATATTTTTCTTTTTTTTTAAAATCTATTATTTTAGGTATATTATTTTTTAATATTATATATTTATTTTTACCATATATTAATGGTTTATTATTTTTTAAAAATATTAAATTTTTATTATTATTTTTAATATTAAATTTTTTAAATGATTTTTTATTAAATATTGGACAATTTTGATATATTTCTATACATGATGTACCTATATGTTTATTAGATTTAATTAAAATTTTTTTTAAATTTTTAAAATCAAAATCTAAACATCTAGCTACAAATGTTGAGCCAGCACTTAAAATTAATGAAATAGTATTAAAAAAATTATTATTATTATTATTATTATATGTTACTGATTTTTGACCTTTTGTTAAACTATATACTTCATTATTTAATATTAATATATTAATATTAATATTTCTTCTAATTGTATGTAATAAATGATTTATACCTATAGAAAAACTATCACCATCACCAGTAATTACCCAAACATTTAATTTAGGATTTGATAATTTAATACCAGTAGCTATTGAAAATGGTCTTCCATGTATACCATGAATACCGAAAGTATTTAAATAATATGGTAATCTTGAAGAGCAACCTATACCTGAAACTAAAACAATTTTATTTTTTTTTATTTTTAATTTTTCTAATACTAAACCTAATTGATTAATTATAGAATAATTACCACATCCTATACACCATTTTATTTTATTATTATTAATATCTTTTTTTTTTTTAAAAAAATTCATTTAATATTTATTTTTTATTTTTTTTTAAAAAAAAAATAAATTATATTTTTATTTAATATAAATAAAATATTAATATTTAATTAATTTTTAAATGAATTTTTTAATTAGTAAAATAATAAAATATTTTAAAAAAAAAAAAAAAAAAAAATATTTATTTATATTACCTAATAAATATTATGTTAATATAACTAAAAAAATATATATAAAAGAAAATAAATTAAAATATGGTATATTACCTAATATTTTTATTACTAAAAAAAAATTTATAGAAAAAATATCTAATTTAGATATTATTGATAATTTTAGTTTATTAAAAATTTTTTATAAAATTATAAAAAATGATAAAGAAATATATAATATTTCTTTATATAAAATTATTAAATGGATAAAAATATTATTATGTGATTTTAATTATATAGATAATGAATTAATAGATATAAAAAAATTTTTTGAATATAATATAGAATATTATAATATGTCTAAATGGTATCCTAATACTAAAAATAATAATAATAATAATTTTAAAAATTGGGATTATATATATAAATGTTATAAAAAATTTAAAAAAAAAATAATAAAACAAAAAATATNNTATATAGGANNANNNAAAANAANAGCTTTATATAAAATAAAAAAAAAAAAAAAAAAAATAGTTTTTATAGGAAATAATTTTTTTTATAATTCAGATATTAAAATAATAGAAACAATATATAAAAATAAAATAGGTTATTTCTTTTTTGATTTAGATAAGTTTTACTTATATGATGATTATAATGAAATAAAAATATTTTTTGATAAAATTAAAAAAAATAAAATTATAAATAAAAATATAAATTTTATATTTAATAATTTTAAAAAAAAAAAAAAAATAAATTTTTATAAATCATTAAATAATATAGAAAAATATAAAATTATTAATAATTTATTAAAAAAAAAAAATAAAAAAACAGGTATTATATTAACAGATAATATTTATTCTAAAATAATATTTAATTCTTTATCTAAAAATTTTAAAAAAATTAATTTTAATTTTTTTATTAAAATTAATAATATAATTTTAAATAAATTTTTTATATCTATTTTTAATTTAATAATTAATAAAAAAAAATATAAAAATACTTTTTATATAAAAAAAAAATATTTTTTAAATTTATTAAATAATAAATTTATTTTTTTTTTAATAAAAAAAAAAGAAAATAAAAAAATTAAAGATTTTATAAAAAAAAAAAACAATAATTATATTTTTATAAAAAAAATTTATAAAATAATTAAAAATAAAATATTATTAAATATAATAAATAATAACAATGTTTATAAATTAATTTTAATTTTTAAAAAAATAATTAATATTATTATAAAAAAAAATAAAATATTTATTGACAATATTTATTTATATAAAATAAATAATTATATAAATTTTTTATTTGAATTAAATAATAAAAATATTAAAATTAATAATAAAATTTTTTTTAAAATTTTTTTATTTTTTGTTAAAAAAATTAATATAAATATATATAATAATTATTATTCTAAATTAGAAATTATAGATGTTAATAAAACAATTTTAAGTGATTATAATAATTTAATTATTATTTTAAATAAACATAAAATATATAAAAAAAAAACTAATATTAATTATTATATACAAAAAAAATTTAAATTAAATTATAATAAAATAAAAGAAATAATTTTTTTATATAAAATAAATAGATTATTACAAAGATCTAAAAATATATGTTTTATTTATAAAGAAAATGATAAATGTATAATAAATAATAAAATTATAAATAAAATTAAAAATAATAAAAAAATAAAATTATATAATAATAATATTAATAATATTAATTATTATAATAATAATTATAATAATAATAATATTATATATATAAAAAAAATAAAATTTATAAAAAAAAAAATATTAATATTAAAAAAAAATGGTTTTTCTTTTACATCTATAAAAAATTATATTAATAATAATAAATTATTTTTTTATAATAAAATATTAAATATAAATATTGAAAATAAAAATATGTATAATGGTATTATTATACATAAAGTTTTATATAATTTATATAAAAAATATATAAATATATATTTAAATTATAATATTATAAAAAAAATTAAAAATAATATTAGTAAAATTTTTAAAAAAGAATTTTATTTAATTTATAAAAAAAAAAATTTTATTATTGATAATAAATTAATTTTTAAATATAAAAAATTAAAAACATATATAAAAAATTTTATTAATATTGATAAAAAATTTATTTTAGAAAAAAAAAAAATAAAAATTATTTATTTAGAAAAAAAAATAAAAAAAAAAATAAAATTAAAAAAAAATAATTATACATTTATAAATGGTATAATAGATAGAATAGATTTATTTAATAAAAAATATAGAATAATAGAATATAAAATAAATTTTAATTTTAAAAAAAAAAATCTTTTTATAAAAAAAAAAAAAATAAAAAAAATTTTTAAAAAAAAAATATATAATAATATATTACAATTATTAATATATAATTTTATTTTTTTTAAAAAAAAAAATATTTATATATATAATATTATATATTTACCATATAAAAAAAATAATATAAAATATTTAAAAATTAATAATAATAATAAAATATATTATAAATATATAAAATTATTTAAAATTTATTTATCAAAAAAAATATTAAAAATAATAAATAAAAAAAAAAAATTTTTATTAAAATTAAATATTTAAACCTAATTTTTTTTTAATAAAACTTATTTTTTTTTTAGCTATTATTTTGGCTTTTTTAAACCCTTTATATAAAAAATTTTTTATAATATATTTATTATTTAAATAATAAGAATATTTTTTTCTTTCTTTATAATAAAAAATTAATATATATTTATATAACATTTTTTTTATTGTTATAAAACTTATTTTATTATTTTTAATTTTTTCTTTTAAAAAAAAAAATTCTTCTTTATTAGAAATTAAATAATATATTTTAAATAAAATAGTTTTTTTTATATCATTATAAGTAATATCTTTAATAGATTTATTAATAGTTTTAATATTCATTATTTGTTTTTCTAAAATATATTTATTATCAAAAATATTAATAAAATTATTATTAGATTTACTCATTTTTCTACCATCTATACCAGGTATAATAAAATTATATTTTATTTTATATTTAGGTAAAATAAAAATTTTTTTATTTATTTTATTATTAACAATTTTAGCTATTTTCCTAGTAATTTCTATATGTTGTATTTGATCTTTACCAATAAAAACATTATTTATATTATATAATAATATATCAGAAGCCATTAATAATGGATAATTTATTATTCCTGTATTAATATTTTTATTTGATTTATTTTTATAAGAATGAGATAATTTTAATCTATTAAATGGATAAAAACAATTTAAATACCAAAATAATTCATTTATTTCTTTAATATCTGATTGTCTAAAAAAAATTATTTTTTTTTTTCTTTTTAATAAAGATAACCATACAGCTGCTGTTTTATATATATTATCTTTTAATAAGAATAAATTTTTATAATTAGTAATAGAATGTAAATCAGCTATTAAAATAAAAAATAAATTTTTTTTTTTTTTTTTATTTATATATTTTATAGTAGGTAAAATAACACTTAATATATTACCTAAATGAGGAGTACCAGTACTTTGAATACCAGTCATATATTTTTTTTTAATTTTTTTCATTTAAATAAAATTAAATATAAATATTATTTTTTTTTTATTATTGGTATTATTGATATATATGTTTTTTTTTTTTTTTTTATATATTTTATATATCCATAAATTTTTGAATGTATTGTAAAATCTTTACTAAGATAAGTATTTAAACCTGAATAATATTTATTACCTCTTTGTCTAACTATTATATTACCTGGTTTAGTATATTGTCCACCAAATAATTTTACTCCTAATCTTTTACCTATTGAATCTCTACCATTTTTGGTACTACCTACGCCTTTTTTATGTGCCATATTTTAATTTATTTTTTATTTTTTTTATATATAAAACTTTAATTTTAGTTATTTTTTGTTTATGACCTTTTTTTATATTATAACCTTTTCTTTTTTTTTTTTTAAAAATAATTTTTTTTTTATCTTTTAAATGTTTTAATACTAAAAATTTAATAATAAAATTTTTAATATAAGGTTTACCTATTAAAATTTTATTATTATTATCTTTAATATATAAAATATTTTTATTAATAATAAATTCTTTATTTTCTTTAAATTTTAATTTATTTATATAAATATATTTATTTTTTTTTATTAAATATTGATGATTACCTATTTTAATAATAGCTTCTTTATACATATTATATTAATATTTATTTTTTTTTATTATATATAAATAAATTAAATATTTTTTTTATAAAATAATGTCATATTAAATTTTTTTTTAAAAAATTTATTTAAATATTTAATTTTATATTTTTTTTGTTTCATAGTATCTCTAAATCTAATAGTAACTATTTTATTAATTATACTATTATTATCAATAGTTACACAAAAAGGAGTTCCTATTGAATCTTGTATTTTATATCTTTTACCAATTGAATTTTTATTATCATATATAGTATTATATGTATATTTTAAATTATTAAATATTTTTTCAGATATTTTTATAATTTTTTCATTATTAATTAATGGTAATATAGCAATTTTAAAAGGAGATATAAAAAATGGTAATTTTAAATATATTCTTTTATTTTTATTTATTTTTTCTATTTTTAATGATGAACAAAAAATAGAATAAAATATTCTATCTAAACCTAATGAAGTTTCTATAATATAAGGAATATATTTTTTTTTTTTTTTATAATCAAAAAAATAAAGATTTTTTTTTGATAATTTAATATGATTTTTTAAATCATAATTTTTTCTAAAATGTATACCTTCTAATTCTTTAAATTTATTAAAAAATTTAAATTCAATATCTGAAGCAAAAGTAGAATAATGAGATAAATTTTTATGTTTTTTAATTTTATATTTTTTTTTACCTAAATTTAAATAATAATGCCATTTTAATCTTGATTTTATCCAATATTTATACCATTTTTTTTCTTCTCCAGGTAATATAAAAAATTGCATTTCCATTTGTTCAAATTCTTTAGTTCTAAAAATAAATTGTTTTGATATAATTTCATTTCTAAAAGATTTACCTATTTGAGCTATTCCAAAAGGTATTTTCATTCTATTAGAATTTTTAACATTTTTTACATTTATAAATATTCCTTGTGCTGTTTCAGGTCTTAAATATATTTCTTTTTTTTTTTTTAAAATATTAAATTTAGTTTTAAACATTAAATTAATATTTTTAATATTAGTCCATTTATAATATTTTATTAAATTATATTTAATAATAATTTTTTTTAAAATTTTATTTAATATTTTTATTTTATTTTTTTTATATAAATTTAATATAATATTTTTTATTTTTTTTTTTTTATTTTTAATTTTATTAAATATTTTTTTTAAAAATTTATTTAAAATATAAATTTTTTTATTTTTTTTATTAAAAATAAAATATTCTTTAAAATTTTTAATATGTTTTGAAGCTAACCATACTTTATTATTCATTAATATAGAAGTATCTATACCTACTATGTTATTTCTATATTTTACCATATAATTCCACCAAAATTTTTTTATATTATTTTTCATTTCTACTCCTTGTGGACCATAATCATAAATAGATTTTATACCATTATATATATCACTAGATCTAAATATAAAACCATATATTTTAGCATGATTTATAATAATTTTTAATTTTTTATTTGTCATTTTAATTCTTAAAAAAAAATTAATTAATTATTTAATTATTAATTTAAGAATGGTATCTCCCGGAATTGAACCGGGGACACACGGATTTTCAGTCCGTTGCTCTACCTACTGAGCTAAGATACCATATTTTATTTTAATAATTATAAATTTAATAATTTATAATTATTAATATAAATATTATTTTTAAAATATTTTAAATATTCATTTTTATTTAATTTTATTTTTTTAATAAAATTATTATCTAATAATATTTTTTTACTTAAAAAATATTTATTAATATATTTTAATTTTATATTTAAATTTTTAATAATTATATAAATAGCTATTATATTACTAATATTTTTAATAATTTTTTTATTATATATTTTATTTTTTAATTTAAAACTTACTATTGATGTAATTTTATAATTATAATGATTATAATAATTTATATAATCATCTTTAAAATAATAAAATTTAGAAATAATAATATTTTCTTTAAATCTTATAATATTTTTTAATATTTCATTTTTTATATTTTTATTTTTTAATAATTTATTTTTATTTTTAATTTTTTTTTTAAAAATTATTTTATTTATTTTAATTAAAAATTTTTTAAAAAAATTATTATTTATAATATAATCTGATTCAGTATTTATTTTTAAAATAATACCAATATTTTTTTTTTTATTAATAGATGAATAAACTAAACCATTATTTAATTTAATTTTTTTTTTTAATAATATATTATATTTTTTATTTTCTTTTTTAATTAAATATTTAAAAGATTTTTTAATATTAAATTTATTTTTTTCTAATGATTTTTTACAAATTAAAATACTAAAATTAGTTAATTTTCTTAATTTAATAATTTTTTTTAATTTATTCATTAATTTTTTTTTTTTTTATTTTTTTTTTTTTTTCTTTTTCATTTTTACCTTCAATAATAGCATTAGTTAAATTTTTTAAAATATATTTTATTGATTTATAAGAATCATCATTAGCAGGTATTAAATAATCAATATCATCAGGTGATGAATCTGTATCTACAATACCTATAATATATATTAATTTTTTTTTAGCTTCTTGAACAGCAATATATTCTTTTTTAACATCAACAATAATTATAAATAAAGGTAATCTATTCATATCTAATATAGATTTAAATTTTTTTTTAATTTTTTTATATTTTCTTTCATTTACTAATTTTTCTTTTTTAGATAAAAATTTATATATTTTTTTTTTTTTTAATTTTATAGATTTAATTTTTTTAATTATTAATTTAGTAATTTTAATATTTGTTAATAAACCAGCAGGCCATTTATAATTTATATAAGGCATATTAACTTTTTTAGCATATATTTTAATAATATTACTTATTTGTTTTTTAGTACCAACAAATAATATTATTCCTCCTATAATAGCACATTGTTTTAAAGCTAATTCAGCTTTTTTTTGATATTTAATTATTTTTAAAGGATTTATAATATCAATATTATTTTTTTTTAATAATATATATTTAGACATTTTAGGATTTCTATTAGATGATTTATGTCCTAAAATAATTTTATTTTTAAAAATATTTTTTATTTTTTTTTTTTTATCAATCATTTTTTTAAAAAATTAACGTTTTGAAAATTGAAATTTTTTTCTTGCTTTTTTTTTACCAAATTTTTTTCTTTCTACTATTCTAGAATCTCTAGTTAATAATTTTTTTTTTTTTAAAATTTTTTTAAATTTTTTATTAATTTTTATTAATATTCTAGATATTGCTAAAGATATAGCTTCAGATTGACTATTTAATCCACCACCTTTTACTTTTATAAAAAAATTAAATTTTTTTAAATTATCAGTTAATTCTAAAGGATAATAAATTTTTTTTTTAAAAATCATATTATTATTAAAATAATTATTAATTTTTTTATTATTTATAATAATTTTATTATTTTTATTTTTATTATTATTTATAATATATGCTAATGCTATTGAAGTTTTTCTTTTACCTATAGAATGATAAATTTTTTTTTTATATTTCATAATATAATTTTAAATTATATATTTATAATTTTTATATTTTTATAATTTAAATTATGATTTTTTTTAAATATATATATATTTTTTTTAGCTTTTGAACCTAATAAATTTTTCGGTAACATTCTTTCTATAGATTTTTTTATTAAAATACATGGATTTTTTTTAAATAAATCATTCATAATATATTCTTTTTTATTACCTATATAACCACTATATTTATAATATTTTTTTTTTTTTATTTTTTTTTTATTTATTTTTATTTTATTAGCATTTATAATTATTATTTTATTAATAAAACTATAATTAGGTGTATATTTAGATGAATTTTTACCAATTAATAAATTACAAATTGTAGAACTAAATCTACCTAAAATTTTATTTTTAACATTAATTAAATAAATATTTTTTTTTTTTTTATCATAATATTTAGTTTTTAAACTTATAGATTCCATTTTTATAAATTAATAAATTACATTATTATAATAATAAATATTTTTTTTTTTAAAAAAAATATTTATTTTATAAAATAATATAATTTAAATTTTTAAAAAAATATATAATTATGAATAATAAAATTATAGGTATTGATTTAGGTACTACAAATTCATGTGTAGCTATAATAGAAGGTAAAAATCCTACTGTAATACCTAATACAGAAGGTAAAAGAACTACTCCATCAGTAGTAGCTTTTATAGATAAAAATAAAAAAAAAATTGGTGATCCTGCAAAAAGACAAGCAGTAATAAATCCAAAAAATACTATTTATTCAATAAAAAGATTTATAGGTAGAAATTATAATGAAATAAAAAATGAAATTAAAAATTTTCCTTATAATATAAAAATAGGGAAAAATAATACACCATGTGTAGAAATTAATAAAAAATTATATACACCACAAGAAATATCATCTATAATTTTACAAAAATTAAAAAAAGATGCTGAAGAATATATAGGTGAAAAAATAAATAGAGCTGTTATAACTGTACCAGCATATTTCAATGATTCTCAAAGACAAGCAACAAAAGAAGCTGGAGAAATAGCAGGTTTTAAAGTAGAAAGAATAATTAATGAACCTACAGCTGCTTCATTAGCATATGGATTAGATAAAAGTAATATTAATAAAAAAATTGCTGTTTATGATTTAGGAGGTGGTACATTTGATATATCTATATTAGAATTAGGTGAAGGTGTTTTTGAAGTTTTATCAACTAATGGTGATACTTATTTAGGAGGCGATGATTTTGATCAAATATTAATTGATTGGTTATCAAAATATTTTTATAGTGAACAAAATATAGATTTAAAAAAAGATCCTATTTCACATCAAAGATTAAAAGATGCAGCTGAAAAAGCTAAAATAGAATTATCAACTAGTATGGAAACTGAAATAAATTTACCTTATATAACTACAACATCAAAAGGACCAATACATTTAATAAAAAAAATAACTAGATCAACTTTTGAAAAATTATCTTATAAATTAGTTGAAAAAACTTTATTACCTTGTAAAAAAGCATTAAAAGATGCTAAATTAAAAATTAATGATATAGATGAAGTAGTATTAGTAGGTGGTTCTACAAGAATACCAAAAATACAAGAAGAAGTAGAAAAATTTTTTAATAAAAAACCTTATAAAGGAGTAAATCCAGATGAAGTAGTAGCAATAGGAGCAGCTATACAAGGTGGAGTTTTAACAGGTGAAGTTAAAGATATATTATTATTAGATGTTACACCTTTATCATTAGGTATTGAAACATTAGGAGGTGTATTTACAAAATTAATAGAATCTAATACTACTATACCAACTAAAAAATCTGAATTATTTTCTACATCAACAGATAATCAATCAAGTGTAACAATAAGAGTAGGTCAAGGTGAAAGAACATTATTTAAAGATAATAAAGAAATAGGCAGATTTGATTTAATAAATATTCCTTTAGCACCTAGAGGAGTACCTCAAATAGAAGTAACTTTTGATATTGATGCTAATGGTTTATTAAATGTATCAGCTACTGATAAAGGTACTGGTAAAAAACAATCTATTAATATACAACCATCATCAGGTTTAAATAAAGATGATATTAATAAAATGAAAAAAGAAGCACAAGAAAATTATGAAAAAGATAAAAAATATAAAAAAGAAATAGAAAAATTAAATTTAACAGATACGTTAATATTTCAAACTGAAAAACAATTAGAAGAAAATAAAAATAAAATTTCTAAAGAAAATATTAAAAATATTGAAAAAATTTTAATAAAATTAAAATCAGCTTATGCATCAAAAAATATTAATGATATTGATAAGTATACTAAAGAATTAAATAATATTTGGAATATTATATCACAAGAAATTTATAAACAACAAAATCAAAATAATGATAATAATATAAAAGATAATAATAATAATAAAACTAAAGATATAGAGTATGAAGAAGTAAAAAAAAAAAAAAAAAAATAATTATTTAAAATAAAAAAAAAGCTGTTTTTTTTAAAAAAACAGCTTTTTTAAAAAAAAATAACCTCGAAAGGATTTGAACCTTTATCTTCTGATTCGCAATCAGATACTCTATCCTATTGAGTTACGAGGTTTATATTAAAATAATAATTATAATTAATAATAATTAAAATGAAAAAATTAAAATTAATAAATGATAAAAGATTTTTTTTAATTGATAGTTTTTTATATATATTTAAATATTATTTTTATTATAAAAAATTTTATAAAAAAAATTGTATTTTAATAGGATTTTTTAATTTTATACTTGATATTTTAATTAAAAATAAGCCTACTTATATAGTAGCTATTTTTGATAGTAAATTAAAAAAAAATAAAAAAAAAAAATTTTATATAAATTATAAGAATAATAGAAAAAAAATACCTAGTTATATTATTAAAAATATACCTAAAATAAAAAAAATTTTAAATCTTTTAAATATACCTGTTTTTTTTTTAACTTCTTATGAAGCTGATGATATAATTGGTAGTATAACTAAAAAAAATGAAAAAAAAGGATATATAAATTATATTATTACAGAAGACAAGGATTATTATCAATTAATATCTAATAAAACTTATATTTTAAATATTAAAAACAATAAATGTATAAATACTAAATATGTAATTAATAAATATAATATTAATAATATTAAACAAATTATAGATTTATTTAGTATTATAGGTGATAAATCTGATAATATTCCTGGTATACCTAATATAGGAATTATAAAAGCAAATAAATTATTAAAAAAATATAAAAATATTAATATTATATTTTTAAAAAAAAATATTAAATTTATAGAAAAAAATTTTAAATTTAAAATTGAAAAATATAAATATTTAGCTAAAATATCTAAAAAATTATTTAAAATTAACACTAATATTGACATAAAAAAAAATATTAATTTTTTTTATAGAAAAAAAATTAATATTTTAAAAATTAAAAAAATTTTTTTTTATATAAATAAATTTTTTTTTAAAAAAAAATTTAAAAAAATAAATTATTTTTATATATAAAAAATTTATAATTTTTTTGATATTATTGGAATAATATATTTTCTCCATTTATTAAATGTATTATTTTTAATATGTAATCTAGCTTTTTTTATTAAAGATTTATAAAATAATAAATTATTTAATGTTGCTATTAGTTTACCAGAATATTCATTACATTTAAATAAATGTCTTAAATATGATTTACTACATATATCAATTTTATTAAAATTATTATAAATTCTAGTATTATTATATTTCCATTTTTTATTTTTAATATTTATTATACCTTTCCAAGTAAATAACATTCCATTTCTTCCATTTCTTGTAGGTATTACACAATCAAACATATCAACACCTAAATATATAGAATTTAATATATCCCATGGCATTCCTACGCCCATTAAATATATTGGTTTATTATTAGGTAAATTATTAATAATATATTTTATTATTTTGTACATTTTTTTTTTAGTTTCCCCTACTTGTAAACCACCTATAGCATAACCATCTAAATCTAGTTTAGATATTTTAATAGTATTTTTTATCCTTATATCTTTATATAATCCACCTTGTATTATACCAAATAAATATTGTTTATGATTATAAATTTTTTTTTTTTTTTTAAAATAATAAATACTTTTTAATAACCAATTATATGATCTATCAGTAGATATTTTAACATATTTTTTATTTGTATTATATTTAATACATTCATCTAATGAAGTTATAATATCAGAACCTATATATTTTTGTATTATTATTGATTTTTTAGGAGTAAAAAAATATTTTTTACCATTTTTATATGATTTTATATAAGCTCCATTATATTTAATATTATTATTATTTGACAATGAATATAATTGAAAACCACCACTATCTGTAATAATAGGTTTATTAAATTTAATAAAATTATGTAAACCACCTGATTTATAAATTACTTTAATACCAGGTTCAATATTTAAATGAAAAGTATTACTTAATATAATTTCTGGATTTATTTTATCTAAATATTCTTTATTTATATTTTTTATATAACCTTTAGTAGCAATTGGCATAAAAATTGGTGTTTTAATAATACCATGATCTGTATATAATTTACCTATTCTAGCATTAGATTTTTTATCTTTATATAAAATATTAAAATTCATATTTATTATATAATATATATATAATAAAAAATATTTTTTTTAAAAAAAAATTTAAATGAATAAAATAAAAAATGTTTTAACAATAGCATTATCAGGATTTTCAGGTGAAGGTATACAATTTATGGGTAATCATTTAAGTTATATTTTATATAAAAAAAATTTTTTTTTAAAAACTTTTAGTGAAATACCTTCAGAAATTTTTTCACCTAAAAAAGATATTACAGATATTTCAAATTTTATAATTAAATTTTCAAATAAAAATATTATTAGTTATTATAATAAAATTGATATTTTAATAGTTACTAATTATTTATCATTAAAGAAAAATATTAAAAATATTAAAAATAATAGTATTATAATTATTGATAATAATAAAAAAAAATTTAATTATTTTTTAAAAAAAAAATTTAAAAAAAATAAAATAATTATATTTAATAGTTTAAAATTAATAAATTTTAAAATTTTAAAAAAATATAAAATAAATAGATTATCTTTAATATTAAAATTTAAAAATTCATTATTATTAGGTATAATATTATATATTTTAAATATATCGAAAAAATATTCATTAGAATATTTTAAAAAAAAAATTAAAAAAAAAAATATATTATTAATTAATTATTTTTTTTTAAAATTAGGTTTTAATTATGCTAAAAAAAAAATAAATAAAAAATATATTTTTATTAAAAAAAAAAATAATAATAATAATAAAAAAAAAAAATATAAATTAATAAATGGTAATTATGGTTTAGTATTAGGATTAATAAGTGGATCAATAAAATATAATATTAATATTTTTTATTCTAGTTATCCAATAACTCCAGCTACTAATATTTATAAATATTTTAATTTTTATAAAAAAATATGTAATATTAAAATTTTAGAAGCTGAAGATGAAATATCTTCTATATGTTCTGCTATAGGTTCTTCTTTTACAGGTAGAATAGGAATTGTTGCCACTTCAGGTCCTGGTATGTCTTTAATGCAAGAATCTTTAGGTTTAGCAGTAATGTTAGAATTACCATTAATAATTATTAATGTACAAAGAGCAGGCCCTTCTACAGGTTTGCCAACAAAATTAGAACAATCAGATTTAATGCAAGCTATATATGGTAGACATGGTGAATCACCTTTACCAGTATTTTCTATTAGTTCAATAAAAAATAGTTTTAGAATTTCATTATATGCTTTTAAAATTTCTATAGAATTTATGACACCTGTTATAATATTAAGTGATATTTATATATCTAATAATTTATGTTTATGGAATATTTTCGAACATAAAAATTATAAAAATAAAAATTTTAAAAAAAAAAATATTAATATAATTAATAAAAATAATAATTTTTTTTTAAGGAATAAATACTATGTTAAAAAATGGTATTATCCAGGTTATAATTATAAATTAAAAAAAAAAATTAATTATGAACATTGTATAGGTGGTTTAGAAAAAAATTTTAAAAATGATAATATATCTTATAATAATAAAAATCATCAAAAAATGATTAAAATAAGACAAAAAAAAATTAATAATATAATTAAAAAATATAATAATAATTTTTTTATTTTTAAAGGATATAAAAAAGGTAATATTTTAATTATTAGTTGGGGGTCAACTTATGAAATTATTAAAGAATCAATAAGTAATTTATTAAAAAAAAAATATAAAATAGGTTTTTTACATATTGAATGTATTTATCCTTTACAATATAAAAAAATTAATAAAATTATTAATAATTTTAATAAAATTATTTTTTTTGAAATTAATAATAAACAATTATTATATATTATTAAAAGTTATTGTAAAATAAAAAATAAAATTTTTAATTTTAATAAAATACAAGGTATACCTTTTACTAAAGAAGAAATAATTAATAAAATTAAAAATATATATTAATATATTAATTTTTAAACATTGCTATTCTTTTAATAAATTTTAATTTTATATTACCTAATATACCATTTCTATGTTTAGCTATAATTATTTCAGCTTCATCTATACATAATTTATTATTATCATACCAATATTTAAAACCATAATATTCTGGTCTATATAATAAAAGTACTATATCTGAATCTTGTTCAATAGCTCCTGATTCTCTTAAATCTGATAATAATGGTTTTTTATAACCTCCTCTATATTCTACAGCTCTAGATAATTGAGATAAAGCTATTATAGAAATTTTAAATTTTCTAGCAATATATTTAATATTTCTTGAAATTATTGATATTTCTTGTTCTCTATTATTTATTTTAAAATTTGAATTTTTAACTTTTATTAACTGTAAATAATCAATTATTATAATTTTAACATTATATTTATATATTAATTTTTTACATTTTTTTTTAAAATCTAATAATGATAAAGTTGATGAATCATCTATAAATAAATTATATTTATTAATTTTTTTTATATTATTTTTTAATATATTAAATTCTTTTTTATTAAAATTAAAATTTTTTAATTTTTCATATGTTATATTAGTATTAAATGATAATAATCTTGTTATTATTTGAATATAAGACATCTCTAATGAGAATAAACCTACAGCTATATTTTTTTTAATTATATTATTAATTAATGATAAAGCTAATGAAGTTTTACCCATACCTGGTCTTGAAGCTATTATTATTAAATCTGATTTTTGAAATCCTAATATTATATTATCTAATTTTTTAAATCCTGAAGGTATAAATAATATTTTTTTTTTCAAATAATTATTTTTAAATTTTTTATAAGTTTTTAATAATAAAAATTTAAAAGTTTTAATATTATTATAAACATATTTATTTGATAATTCAAAAATATATAATTGTATAAAATCTAAAATTTTAAATACATTTATATATTCATTATTATAAGATTTATTAATAATATTAATTGATAAAATTATTAATTTTCTTAGAATAAATTTATTAATTAATATTTTAACATATCTTTTAATATTATTAAAATATGTTAATTTTTGTATTATATAAGATATATAATATTCACCACCTATATATTCTAATTTATTATCTTTTTTTAAAAAAAATATTAAATTATATAGATCAATTTTTTTATATTTTAAATATATTTTTTTTATATAAAAAAAAATAATTTTATGTTTTTTATCATAAAAAAAATATGATTTTAATATATTAATTACTTTTTCTAAACTTTTTTTATTAACTATTATAGAACCTAATATATTTCTTTCTATTTCAATAGAATAAGGAAGTTTATTATTAAAATTTATTATTTTAATTTTTTTTTTAAAATATAACTATATATAATATAATAAAAATTTATTTTTTTTTAAATTTAGTATTAAATTTTTTATTAAAAATTTTTTTAATTTTATTAAAAATTTTTTTAATATATAAATTATTTTTTTTTTTTTTTATTTTTAAAACAAAATGTAATGTATAAGATTTTTTATTTTTAGGTAAATTCTTATTATATATATCTAATAAATTTAAATTTATTAATTTTTTTTTTAATATTTTTTTTGATAAATTATAAAAATTATCAAAAAATAAATTTTTTTCTATAATAAAAGATAAATCTCTTTTAATTATTTTATAATTATTATATTCTTTATATTTTATTTTTTTTTTTTTTATTATATTTAAAATATTTTTAATATTTAAAATAGCAAAAATAATATTTTTATTAAAATTATAATAATAATTTAAAAATTTTTTTTTAAAATTACCAAAAGTAGCAATTTTAAAATTTTTATATTTTAAATAAATTTTTATATCATAAATATTATTATTTTTTTTATTATAAATTATTTTTTTTTTATAATTATTAATACCTAATTTATCAATTATTATATATAATATATTATATATATATAATATATTTTCTTCTTTTTTTTTTTTAT
The DNA here is from genome assembly GCA_029851145.1 of Candidatus Shikimatogenerans bostrichidophilus. Taxonomy (GTDB): domain Bacteria; phylum Bacteroidota; class Bacteroidia; order Flavobacteriales; family Blattabacteriaceae; genus Shikimatogenerans; species Shikimatogenerans bostrichidophilus_E. The sequence goes on from CP099823.1 coordinate 174,675, forward strand.
TTAAAATTAAAAATTCTATATATTTTTTTTCAATAATTTTTTTATTTTTTATATAATAAATATTACCTATTTCATAAATTTTAATATTTTTTTTTTTTCTATTAAAATTATAAATAATATTTTCTATCATTTTAATATATAAATGATTTTTTAAATAAATAAATTCTTTTTTTTTTTTTATATATATATATTTTTTATTATTTAATATATATTTTTTATTTAAAAAAGGTGTATTAATAACTTCATTAAAACCATAATTAATTAACAAATTACTAATTATATTATTAATAATTTCTATTTTAGAATTAATATTTTTAATATTTAATATTAATAATTTAAAATTATTTAATTTTAAATTATCATTAATATTATTTATATTATAAAATCTAATAATATCATTAATTATATTTAATTTACTATTATTATTATAATTTTTTTTTAAAATTAAATATTTATTATTATTATTAATAATTTTATATTTTAAATTTAATAATATTTTTAATATTTTTGATTTTTTTATTTTTATTCCTATTATATTATTAATATATTTATAATTTATTTTTATATTTTTTATTTTTATTTTTTTTTTATAATAAAAAATTTCTTTAATTTTTTTAAAATTTAAATAATTTTTTTTAATTAAAAATAATAATCTATTTATATAAATATTTTTTTTTAATAAAATATTTTTTCTATTATATATTATTGACATATTATTATTTATATTATATTTATTAATAGTTTTTCTAATTTTTTTATTATTATATAATGTAAAAGATAATAATATATTTTTAGAATATTTATTAACTTTTATATTATTATTATTTATAATACCTGATAAATATATTGGTATTTTATTATCATATAAAAATATATCTTTATTACTATTAATAATATTTATTTTTTTTTTTTTTGTTTTAAATATAAAATTTTTATTATTTTCTTTTATTATTAATTTATTTTTAATTTTATTATAATTTATTAATTCAATAGTAATACTAAATTCTAAAATAATAATATTAATAATATCTATTATATTATTGTTAAGTTTTATTGATGATAAAATTAATTTTTTTTGTATTAAAAAATTAGAATTTTTTATATTAACATTTTTTAATAAATAACTATTATAATATAATATATTTGGATTTTTATTTTTTATAGAAATAAATTTTTTATATATATTACTTTTTTTTATTTTATTAAATTTTATTAAAAAAGATTTTTTATTTTTATATTTTAAATAATAATGTATTTCTTTAGCTAAATTATAATAATTTGATAAATAACTTATATTATAAGTAATAAAAGTTTTAATAATATAATCATAATTACTATCATCACATACAATATAATATTTATTATTTATATTTTCAATTAATATATAACTATTTTTTTTTATATATTTTTTACTTTTAATAAATAAATATTTTATATTATTTATTTTTATTTTAAATAAAAAAAATTTTTTTTTTTTTTTTATAAATAATATTTTACTTTTTATTATATTTTTTTTAAATAATAAATTTATTAAATATATTTTTTTAACATATAATATTTCTATACCTATTGAATTTAATATTTTACATATATCTTTAATTTTGTAATTAAATTTAATAAACTCTTTTAACCAACTAAATAAAATTTTCATAATTTTATTATAATAATAATAATTATATATATATTAAATAATATTTTTTTAAAATTAATAAATATTTATATTAAAATATAAAAATAATATATTATATTATTATTAAAAAAAATTAAAATTTAAATAATTTTTTGGTTTGATAGTTCAAATTGGTTAGAATACATGCCTGTCACGCATGAGGTTACGGGTTCGAATCCCGTTCAAACCGTAAATTAAATTATCATTAATTTAAATTAATTTTTTTATATGAAAATAATAAATCAATTAAAAATAATATATAGTATACATATACTAGAAAATATAATTAAAAATAATAAAAAAAAAATAAAATTAATATCTAAAAATAATATATTTAATAAAAATTTTTATTTAAAAATAAAAAATAAAAAAAAAAAAAATAATAATTTTTTAAAAAAAAAAAAAAAAAAAAAAAAAAAAAATTATAAAAAAAAAAAAAAAAAAAAAAAAAAAAAAAAAAAAAAAAAAAAAAAAAAAAAAAAAAAAAAAAAAAAAAAAAAATTTTTTTTATTTTATAAAAAATTTTAATTTTACAATATGAAATTTTATTAGTAGAATAAAATATAATTCTATTATTATTTATTTCTATAAATAAATAAATTTTTATTAAAATAATTATATTTTTAATATTAAAAAATAAAATATTAATAATATTTAAAATATTTTAATTTTATAATTATAATTAAATCTTTTTTTTTTTTAAAAAAATTTATTTCTTTTATATATCTTTATTGGTAATTTAAAATAATTATTTTTATTATTTATTAATAAATAATTATTTTTAATATAAAATATATATTATTTTGTTTTAAAAAAATAAAATTATTATATTTATAAAATATTTATAATTTTTATAATTATTTTATTATTTTAATATTAATTTTTTATTAAAATAACAATAATTATTAAATTATTATTTTTAAAAGAAAAAAATTTTTAAAAAATAATAATAATTTTTTTTTTAAAAAAAAAATTACTATATTTTTAATTATAAAATTTAAAAAAATAAAAACTTTTTAAAAAAATATATTTTTTAATAAAAAAAATCATATTATAAAATAATATATATATAATTATTATATTATAAATAAATAGAATATAATATAAATTTATAATAATAATAAATAAAATATATGGTTTGGTAGTTCAAATTGGTAAGAATACATGCCTGTCACGCATGAGGTTACGGGTTCAAATCCCGTCCAAACCGTTTTATTTTTTTTAAAAAATAATAATTAATAATAATGAATATAAAAGAAAAATTAAAAATAATATATAGTATACATATACTAGAAAAAATAAATAAAAAAATAAAAAAAAAATTAAAATTAATAAAAAAAAAAAAAAATATAATAAAAAAAAAAAAAAAAAAAAAAAAAAAAAAAAAAAAAAAAAAAAAAAAAAAAAAAAAAAAAAAAAAAAAAAAAAAAAAAATATATTATGAAAAAATTATTAATATAAATGAATTAATTAATAAATTAAATAAACAAATTTTAAATATAAATAAAAATATTGATTTAAAATTAATAAAAAAAGAAATAGAATATAAAAAATTAGAAAATAAAATTTATAAAAAAAAAATAAAAAAAATTATATTAATAATAAAAAATAAAAAAAAAATAAATAATAAAATAAATAATAAATTAATTAATTATTATAATTTTTTTAAATATTTTAAAAAAAAAAAAAAAATAAAAAAAAAAAAAATAAAATATAAAATAAAAATTACTAAAAAAATATTAAAAAAACAAATAAAAAAAATTAAAAATATTGAAATATATAAAATATATAAAATGATTAAAAAAAAATCTAAAGATAAAATTGGTATAGTTTCAATATATAAAAATTATTCAGTTAATATTATATATTTAACTATACCATTACAAAAATATATACAATTATGTAAAAGAGATGATATTTTATATGATGAATATACTGGTAAAATTTTAATTGATAATATTTTATCTAAAAAAGTAGAAAAAAAAATTAAAAAATTAATTAATAATTAATTAATTTATTACATTTTTTTATTAAATCTTCTTTAGATATTATACCTATATGTCTTTTTATTTCTTTATCTTTTTTTAAAAATATTAATGTTGGTATACTTTTAATATTATATTCATTAGATAATAAATTATTATCATCTATATTAATTTTTAAAAAAAAAATTTTTTTTTTATATATATCAATAATATCATTAATAATTTTTTTTATATATATACATGGTGAACACCACGGAGCCCAAAAATCTATAATAGAAAATTTTTTTTTTTTTATTATTAATAATTTTTTTTTTTTAATTATATTCATAATTATTAATTTTTTTTTTAATTATAAATTTTTTTTTCATTTTTTTTATTCTTCTTAGTTTAGAAGGTTTTATATATTGTAAATTATTTTTAATTTTTTTTATTAAATTTAATTTATTAATTTTATTTTTATATATTTTTAATGCTTTTTCTATATTTTCACCTTCTTTTATAAAAGTTATTAATTTCATTATTAATTTAATATAATAAATTTTAAATAAATAATAAATAATAAATGAATATTTTTAAAAACATAAAAGGTACTATAGATTTATTTAATAAAGATATATATAATATAGAAAATTTAATAAAAATATTTAAAAATAATTTTATATTATATGGTTATAATGCTATAAAAACTCCATCTATTGAAAATATTAATATAATAAAAAAAATAAAAAATAATATAAATTTACCTTTTATATATAAAATAAAAAAAAATAAATTTTTAATATTTGATTTAACTATACCATTAATAAGATTTTGTTTAACTAATAATAATAAAATTATTTTTCCCTTTAAAAGATATCAAATACAAAAAGTTTGGAGAGGTGAAAAACCTCAAAATAATAGATATAGAGAATTTTATCAATGTGATGTAGATATAATAAGTTTTAAATCTTATTTAGAAGAAATAGAAATAATTTTACTTTGTGATAAAATATTTAATAATATTAATTTACCTATTATTTTTTTTATTAATCATAAAGATATATTATATGGTTTATGTGAATATTATAAAATACCTAAAAAACAATGGTTATTTTTTATTAATACTATAGATAAAATAGATAAATTATCAAAAAATATAATTATTGAAATTTTAAAAAAAAAAATTAATAAAATTATTATTGATAATATTTTTAATTTTTTTAAAAAAAAAAAAAAAAATATAAATTTTTTATTTTTTTTAAAAAAAAAATTTAAAAATAATAAATATGGTAAAAAAGGTATTAATTATTTATTAAAAATTTTTAAAATAATAAATAAAATAAATTTAAATAATATTAAAGTTATTTTTAAAATAAATTTATCTAGAGGTTTAAATTATTATTCTAAAACTATATTTGAAATAAAATATAAAAATGATAATATATCATTAGGTGGAGGAGGAAGATATGATAATTTATTAAAAATAAATAATAAAATTATTAATGGTATAGGTATTTCATTTGGATTATATAGAATATATAATATTATTAAAAAATTAAATATAAAAATAAAAAATAAAAGAAAAAAAAAATTAATTTTTTTAAATTTTGGTAAAGAAAATTTTTTTATTATTAATAAATATGCTTCTTATTTAAGAAATAAAAATATTATTATTGAAATTTTTCCTTATAAAGAAAAAATTAAAAAACAAATTAAATATGCTATTTTTAATAAATATAATTTTTTAATTATTATAGGTAAAAAAGAAATAAAAAAAAAAATATTTAAAATAAAAAATTTAAAAAAAAAAAAAGAAATTATTTTTAAAAAAATAAAAGAATTAATAAATTATATAAAATAATAAATATAATATGGAATGTGGTATAATAGGTTTACCTAATGTAGGTAAATCTACTTTTTTTAAATTATTATCAAATAAAAAAGTTTTAATTAAAAATTATCCTTTTAGTACAATAAATCCTAATAAATATTTAATATATTTATATGATATTAGATTAATTAATCTATGTAAAATTTTAAATATTAAAAATTATAAATTTAATAATATTGAAATTATAGATATAGCTGGTATAATTAAAAAATCATATAAAGGTAAAGGATTAGGTAATATGTTTTTATCATATATAAGAAATACTAAAATATTAATTAATATAATTAGATTTTTTTATAAAAAAAAAATAATTAATATTAATAATAATATTATCGATCCTATTTATGAAAAAAAAATAATTTATAATGAATTATTAATGAAAGATATATCAATACTTAATAAATTTATTAAAAAAAATAAAAATAATAATAATATTAATAAATTTAAAAAAATTTTATATTTTTTTAAAAAAAAAAATATAAAATATATAAAAAAAATATGTAATGATGAATATAAATTAATTAAAAAATTTAATTTTTTATCTTTAAAACCAATAATTTATATTTGTAATATAAATAATAAAACTAATAAAGACGAAATATTATATATTAAAAAAAAATTTAAAAAAAAAAAAGAAATAGTATTTTTTTTAAATATAAAAAAATTATTAAAAAAAAAAAAAAAAGTTAATAAAATAATTAATATTTTATTTAAAAAATTAAAATATATTACTTTTTTTACTATAGATAAAAAAAATAATAAAATTTGTTCATGGAAAATAAAAAAAAATTCTTATGCATATGAAGCATCAAAAAAAATACATTCAACTTTTAGTAAAAAAATAATTAAAGTAAAAGTAATAAATTATAATAAATTAATTAATAATAAAATTAACAATAATAATATTAATAATTTTTATTTAATAAAAAGTAAAAAATATATAGTTAAAGATGGTGATATTTTATTATTTATTTTAAATAAATAATTTTTTTTTTTTTATAAATTATATAATTTATCCTCAATTTTTTTTTTTTTTTTAAATAATAAAAATATTTTTATTAATTTTTTTAATTTATTTTTTTTTTTATTTTTAATTTTTTTTAAAATTAATTTTATTTTTTTTGATAATAAATATTTTTTATATTTTAATATTATTTCTAAAAAAAAATTTTTAAATTTTTTTTTAAAATTTTTATTTTTAATTTTTATTATTTTTTTATATTTTTTTTTTTTTAATTTAATACTTTTTATTAATTTTTTTATTAAATTAATACTTTTTTTTTTTTTAAAAATTATATTATTATTATTAATAATTTTAAATATTAATTTTATTAATATTTTAATATTTATTTTTTTTTTTTTAAAAATAAAAATAAAATATTTATATTTTTTAAGATAAAAAATATTATTTATTAATATTTTTTCATAATTTATTTTTTTTTTTTTATATAGATAATTATTATTATTATTATTATTATTATAATTATTAAAATAATAATAATTATTATAATTTTTTTTTTTTAAATAATTAATATTATTATTTTTATTATCTATTTTATTTTTCTCATAAATAATATTATTAATTTTTATATTAAATATTTTAGATATTTTTTGTAAATAAATTTCTTTAATAATATTATTTGATATATTATTAATATTTTTTATTATTTTTTTTATTAAAATATATTTTTTAAATGGATCATTTAAATTTTTTTTAAATAATTTAATTCTAAATTGTAAAAAATTTATACTTCTTTTTAAAAAATATTTTTTAATATTTTTAATTTTTTTTTTTAATAAAAAACTACTAGGATCATAATAATTTTTAAAATAAAAAAATTTTATATTTATATTTTCTTTTAAAAAAATATTTATATTCCTTAAAGAAGATTTTTGACCAGCTTTATCACCATCATATAATAAAATTATATTTTTTGTATATTTTTTTATTATTTTTATTTGATAACTATTAATAGTAGTACCAGTAGTAGATATTACATTTTTTAAACCATTTTGATATAAAGACATAACATCAGTATAACCTTCAACTATATAACATAAATTATATTTAATAATATATTTTTTAGCTTCAAATAATCCATATAAAATTTTACTTTTATTATAAATTATATTATTTGGTGAATTTAAATATTTACAATATTTGATATTATCATTTATTATTCTACCTCCAAAACCTATAGTATTACCATATATATTTTTAATAGGGAACATTATTCTATTTCTAAATCTATCATATATATTATTATTTTTAATAATAAATAATCCACAATTTTTAATTAATTTTTTATTTATTTTTTTTTTTACTAATATTATATTAGTTAAATCATTATAAATATTAGAATATCCAATAGAAAATTTATTAATAATATAATTATTAAATCCTCTTTTAAATAATATTTTTTGTATATAATTATTATTTTTTAAATTATTAATATATAATAATTTAGCATATTCTTGAATATTTAAAATTTTATCTATATTATTATTATCTTTTTTAAAAAATATTTTTTTTTTATAAAAATTATTAATTAAAAATTTAATTGAATCATAATAATTTAATTTCATATATTCTATAAAAAATTTTATCAAATTTCCTCCTTTACCTGAACTAAAATCTTTCCAAATTTTTTTTTTAGGTGATATTATAAATGATGGATTATTTTCTTTATTAAAAGGACTAAAACCTATATAATTATTACCATATTTTTTTATTTTTATAAATTTACCAATTATTTTTTCTATTTTTAATTTATTAATTATATTTTTAATATTATTATAATAATTATTCATATATATATTTTAATAAAAAAATGAAAAAAATAAAAATTATTTTACCTATTTTTATACCTTTTGATAATAAATATAATATTGATTATTTTTCATTAGAAAAATTAATATTATTAATTAATAATTTTAATATTATTGATAATATAATATTATTTGATAATTATTATGAATATAATTGTATTAATAATAATGAAATTATAGATATTATAAATTGTATACAAAATAATAATAAAAAAAATATAAATATTATTTTAAAAATAAATAATATTTATAATTATAATGAAATATGTAATATTATTAATAAAAATATTTATAAAGATATATATTATATTATTTTAGAATATCCTAAATTATCTAAAATATATAAAAAAGAAATAATTAATAATTATAATAAAATATTTAAAAAATATAAATATTTAAATTTTTTTATTGAAATAAAAAAAAAAAAATATATAAATGAAAAAATTTTTTTAAAAATTAAAAATAATAATTTAAATTTTATTGGATTAATTAATAAAACTAACTTTTTTTTTAAAAATTTAGAATTAATTAATAATATTAAAATATATATTTATAATGATATTAATTTTTTTAATTGTATAAATAATAATATTAATGGTATAATTTCACCTTTATTTTATATTTTATTAAATTATATAAATAAAAATATTATATATAATATAAAAAAAAAAAAAATAATAATTTATAATAAAAAATATTATTATTTTTTAAAATTAATTAATTATTTATATAATATTATTAATCCTATATCAGGAATAAAATATTTTTTAAAAAAAATAAAAATATGTAAAATATATAATCAATTACCATGTAATAATATAAAAAATATAAATGTATATAATAAAATTAATAAACTTTATAAATTAATAAATATATAATATATAATATTATTAATATTTTTAATTTTAAATAAATTTATTATTATTAATATAATAATTTAATTTTTAAAATAATTAAATTTTTAAAAAAATGAATATTGAAAATATAAAAATAAAAAAAAAATCTTTAATTTTAGATATTTCTAATATAGAAAAAAAAAATAAATGTAATATATATAAAATAATTAATATATTATCAAAAAGATCAAATATAATTAAAAATAATTTAAGAATAGAATTTAATAAAAAAAAAAAATTTTTTTTAACTAATAATAATGAATTTAAAGAATTTTTTTTAAATAAAGAACAAATAGAAATTTCTAAAATTTTTGAAAAATTACCTAAATCAACATTAATATCAATATTTGAATTATTAAATAATAATATTGATTATTATAATAATTAATTATAAAAAATTTTAAAATGAAATATAAAATTAATAATATTTATATAGAAAAAAAATTTATAATTTTAAATAATTTTTTAAATAAAAATAAATATAATATATCAAAAGTAATATTATTATTAGATAATAATATTAAAAAATATTATTTAAAATATTTTTTAAAAAAAATATCAATTTTAAAAAAATCTAAATTTATAATTATAAAATCAGGTGAAAAATATAAAAATATTAAAACTTGTATTAAAATTTGGAAAAAATTAATATTATTTAAAATTGATAAAAAAAGTATTATAATAAATTTAGGTGGTGGTGTTATTACTGATTTAGGTGGTTTTGTAAGTTCAACTTTTAAAAGAGGTATAAAATTTATTAATATTCCTACTACATTATTAGGTATGATTGATGCTTCTATAGGTGGTAAAAATGCTATAAATTTTTATAATTTTAAAAATGAAATAGGTATTTTTAATAATCCTATTTTAATAATAATTAATAAAAATTTTATAAAAACTTTACCTAAAAATGAAATATTATCAGGATTAGGAGAATTATTAAAATATGGTTTAATATATGATAAAAAATATTGGAATTTTTTAAAAAAAATTGATTTTAATAATTATAAAAATATAAAATGGGATAAAATAATATATAAAGCTATTTTAATAAAAAAAAAAATTATTGATAAAGATCCATACGAAAAATTAGGTATTAGAAAAATTTTAAATTTTGGTCATACAATAGGTCATTCAATAGAAAGTTTTTTTTTATCTAAAAATAAAAAAATTACTCATGGTGAAGCTATAGCGTTAGGTATGATATGTGAATCATGGATTTCTAAAAAAATTAAAAAATTAAATAATAATGAATACGAAGAAATATGTAATATTATATTAAAATATTTTAAAATTAAAATAATAAAGGAAAAATATTTTAATAAAATTTTAAATTATATTAAAAATGATAAAAAAAATTATAATAATAATATTTATTTTTCATTATTAAATAATATTGGTAAATGTTCATTTAATAAAAAAATTAATAAAACTTTAATTTTAAATAGTATAAAACAAATGAATAAAATTTATTTTTTAAAAAAAAAAAAAAAAAATGAAAAAATATAATATATTAAATATTGATATAAATGATGAAATAAAATCATCTTATATAGATTATGCTATGTCTGTTATTATATCAAGAGCTTTACCAGATGTTAGAGATGGTTTAAAACCAGTTCATAGAAGAATTTTATATGCTATGTATAAATTAAATATTTTTTATAATAAAAATTATAAAAAATCTGCACGTATAGTAGGTGAAGTATTAGGTAAATATCATCCTCATGGTGATAAATCTGTTTATGATAGTATTGTAAGAATGTCACAATCATGGAATTTAAGATATAAATTAATACGTGGTCAAGGTAATTTTGGTTCTATTGATAATGATCCACCAGCAGCTATGAGATATACTGAAATAAAATTAGAAAAAATTACTGAAAATATGTTAGATGATATTAATAAAAATACAGTAGATATGAAATATAATTTTGATGATACATTAAAAGAACCTATTATTTTACCTACTAAAATACCTAATTTATTAATTAATGGTATATATGGTATAGCAGTAGGTATGGCTACTAATATGGCACCTCATAATTTAAAAGATACAATAAAAACAATATGTAAATATATAGATAATCCTAATATTAGTATTAATAAATTAATAAAATATATAAAAGCTCCTGATTTTCCTACTGGAGGAATAATATTAAATTATAAAGGAGTAAAAAAAGCTTTTAAAAAAGGTAAAGGTAAAATTATAATTCGTTCAAAATTTTATATAAAAGAAAAAAAAAATAAAAAATATATAATTATTAAAGAAATACCATATCAAGTAATAAAAAGTAATTTAATAAAAAAAATATTTTTATTAATAAAAAATGAAAAAATTAATGAAATAATAAATATTAAAGATGAATCTAATAAAAAAGGTATAAGAATAATATTAATTTTAAAAAAAGATAGTATATATGAAAAAGTAATTAATAAATTATTAAAATATAGTGATTTACAAATTAATTATCATATTAATAATATAGCATTAGTAAATGGTAAACCTAAAAGATTAAATTTAAAAAAATTAATTATTTATTTTTTAAATCATAGAAATGATGTAATAATAAGAAAAGCTAAATATTTTTTATCTTATTATAAAAAAAAAATACATTTATTAAAAGGTTTTTTAAAAATATCATATAATATTGAAAAATTTTTAAATTTAATAAAAAAATCTTCTTCTTATTTAAATTTATTTAAAATTATTGAAAATAATTATAAATTATCTAAAAAACAAATTAAATTTATTTTAAATATAAAATTATATAAATTAACAGATAAAGAAATAAAAAATATATTAAAAAAATATAAATTTTATAAAAAAAAAATTATTAATAATAAAAAAATTATATCTTATAAAGAGGAAAGAATGAAAATAATAAAAAAAGAATTATTTTTAATAAAAAAAATGTATGGAGATAAAAGAAAAACATTAATAAATTTTTCTAATAATGAATTTTTAGAATATAAAAATAAAAAAGAAAAAAAAAAAAAAAAATTTTTATTAATAATTTCTAATAATGGTTATATAAAAAAAACATTATTAAATGAATATAAAACACAAAATAGAGGTGGTAAAGGAAAAAAAACTATAATAGTTAATAAAAAAGATTTTATTAAACAAATAATAGTAGCATATAATAATTATTATATTATATTATTTACTAAAAAAGGTAAATGTTATTGGTTAAAAGTTGAAGATATACCACAAGGTAATAAAAAATTTAAAGGTAGAGCTATACAAAATTTAATAAAAATAAAAAAAAATGATAAATTTAAAACTTATATTTTAATTAAAAATTTTAAAAATAAAGATTATTTAAATAATAATTATGTAGTTATGGTTACTACTAAAGGAATAATAAAAAAAACTATATTAAAAGAATTTTCTAAACCTAGAAAAAATGGTATTAAGTCTATTAAAATAAAAAAAAATGATTCATTATTAGAAGCTAAATTAACAAATGGTAATAATCAAATATTAATTGCTATAAAAAGTGGTAAAATTATTAGATTTAATGAAAAAAGAATTAAATTAACTAATAGAAATTCTATTGGTGTTAAAGGAATAACAATAAAAAAAAAAAATGATAAAGTTATAGGTATAGTAATAATAAAAAAAAATTATTCTAAATATATATTAGTAGTATCAGAAAATGGTTATGGTAAAATTTCTAAATTAAATAGTTATAGATTAACTAATAGAGGTGGAATAGGTATTAAAACTATTAATATTACAAAAAAAACTGGTAAATTAATTTCTATTATAAGTGTATTTAAAAAAAATGAAGATTTAATAATTATAAAAAAAACAGGTATTATAATAAGAATACCAATGTTATATATAAGAATAACAGGAAGAAATTCACAAGGAGTAAAATTAATAAAATTAAATAAAAATGATAAAATAGCTGATGTAATAAAAGTTAAAAATATTTTAAATAATGATAAAAATAATAAAATTATTGGAAAATAAATTTTTTGCAAAATCAAAAAATTTATTTTTTAATGTAGGTGATAATATTACAGTATATTATAATAATAATTATTATAATAATAATAATAATAAAAAAAAAAAAAAAAAAAATCAAACATTTACAGGTTTTGTAATATCTAAAAAAGGTAATAATAAATTTAATAAAACATTTATTATAAGAAATATAATAAATAATATAGGTGTAGAAATAACTTTTTTTTTATATAGTCCATATATTATTAATATAATAATTAATAAAAAAAATAAAGTTAAAAAATCTAAAATTTATTATATAAGAAAAATAATAAGTAAAAAAATTAAAATATAAAAAAAAAAATAGAGATATAAAAAATCTCTATTTTTTTTTATATTATTTTTTAAAAAAATTTTTATTAATTTAAATAATTAAATTATTTTTTTTAAAATTAGCTGGTAATAATTCACCATTTTTTTCATAATATTGCCAAGAATCTATAATTCTTAAAACTTCATATATATTTCTACTTATATGAATATCATTAATTAATTGATGTCTAATAATACTTAATTTATCTATAAAAAATAATCCTCTATAAGGTATTAATTCACCTTTTACTTTTAAATTATTATTTTTAATTTTTAAAGTACCTGATAATACTCCATAATTATATGATATAGTTTTATTTATATCTGATAATATATAATAATTTATACCCATAATACCACCATTTTTTTTTATTTTTAACCATGTTAAATGTGAATATTCACTATCAGTAGAAATAGCTATTAATTTTACATTTCTATTATTAAATTCTTCTATTTCATCTTGAAAAGAATATAATTCAGTAGTACATATGTATGAAAAATCTTTAGGATAAAATATTAGTATTATATAATTTTTTTTATAAAATTTTTTTAAACTAAAATTTTTAATAATTTTATTATTTTTTACACCATTAGTATTAAAATTAGGAGCTTTTTTACCTATTAAATTTATCATTTTTTAATATTATTATTTATAATAAATATATTATTTTATTTTATTTTATTCTTTCTATATATTTTTTATTTTTTATATTTATTTTTATTATATTTCCTTTTTTTATAAATTTAGGAGTATCTATTATAATACCATTTTCTAATATTGATTAAAAAAAAAAAAAAAAAAAAAAAAAAAAAAAAAAAAAAAAAAAAAAAAAAAAAAAAAAAAAAAAAAAAAAAAAAAATCAAACATTTACAGGTTTTGTAATATCTAAAAAAGGTAATAATAAATTTAATAAAACATTTATTATAAGAAATATAATAAATAATATAGGTGTAGAAATAACTTTTTTTTTATATAGTCCATATATTATTAATATAATAATTAATAAAAAAAATAAAGTTAAAAAATCTAAAATTTATTATATAAGAAAAATAATAAGTAAAAAAATAAAAATATAAAATTAGAAATATTATATTATATATATTTCTAATTTTATATTTTTATTAAAAATAATAATTTATTTTTATTATTATTAATAATAATAATTATATTTATTTTATTTTAAAAAAAAATATATATATCATATATATATTTATATTTTTTATTAACATTAAAATAAAATAATATTTTTATATTTAAATATTTAAAAAAATATTATGAAAAGAACGTATAATCCATCTAAAATAAAAAGATTAAAAAAATTTGGTTTTATAAAAAAAAATAAAAATAAAAATGGTAAAAAAATATTATATAGAAGAAGATTAAAAAAAAGAAAAAAATTAACTATTAGTGATAATAAAAAATATAAAAAAATAAAATTTTAAATAAAAAAATTTATTTTTTATTTTTATTTTCATTTTTTTTAGTTGTTTCTTCTTTTTCTTTATTAATTTTATTTTTTTTTATTGATAATATAATTTTGTTACAAGAATGTAAAAATTTTATATTTTTATTTTTTTTATAAATATCTTTTATATATATTTTATCACCTATATCTAAATTTGATATATCAATTTTAAAATTTTTTGGATAATTTTTTAATGTTGTTTTAATTTTAATTTTTTTTAAAGGTATATTACAAATTGCTCCTTTTAATACTCCTATTGAATTACCTTTAATTTTAACATTAACATAAGATATAAAAGGTAAATTTATATTATCAATTTTATAAAAATCTATATGTATTATTTTATTTCTTAAAATATTATATTGTATATCTTTAATTAATACATAAAATTTATTTTTATAATTTTTTATATTTAAATATATTATATATTCTTTATTTTTTAATATTTTATTTATTTCTAATAATGAAATATTACATTGTAAATTATAATTTTTATTATATATTATACAAGGTATATATTTATTATTTTTTTTTTTATTTCTTTTTTTTACAAAAATATTTAATATTTTTTTTTTATTTATATACATTTTTTAATTTTTTTTTTTTAAATAAAATTTTTTTTTTTTATTATTAATTTTTTTTTAAATAAATTATCAATATCATAATAATATCTTTTTTTAATTAAAAAAATATTAACTATTATAAATTTATAATCCATTAATATCCATTTATTATATTTTAAACCTTCTACATTATATGGTTTTATATTAAAAATATTATATATATAATATTCTATTTCATTATATATTGATTTAACATGTATATTAGATTTACCTTCACATATTATAAAATAATCAAATAAATTATTATTTTTTTTTTTGGTATATATTATTTTTATTTTTTTACCTTTTTTATTTTTAATATTTTTAATTATTGTTTTTATAAACAAAAATTTTTTTTTATTAATTTTTATTTTCACTATTATTTTTTTTTTATAAATTATATTTAATTTTAGATTTTACTTTAACTTTTTTATATTTTTTAAATCCAGTACCAGATGGTATTTTATTACCTATAATTACATTTTCTTTTAAACCTTTTAAATAATCTATTTTACCACTTATAGCTGATTCACTTAAAACTTTAGTAGTTTCTTGAAATGATGATGATGATATAAATGATTTATTATGTAAAGCAGTTTTAGTAATACCTTGTAAAATAGGTTTTGCTATAGCTGGCAATGTTTTTCTACTTATTATTTTTTCTTTATTCATCATTTTTAAAAAATCATTTTTTAAATCTAATTTAGATTTATTTATTATTTTACCTTTATAAAATTTTTTATTATAAATACTTTTTATTATTATTACTTTTTTTTTAATTTTTTTATTTTTTTTTATAAAATCATATTTATCAATTATACTACCTTTAATAAGATTAGTATCACCATTATCTATAATTTTTACTTTTTTTATCATTTGATTAATAATAATTTCAAAATGTTTATTATTTATTAAAACTCCTTGTGATTTATATACTTCTTGTAATTTATTTATTAAATATTTTGTTAATGAATTTATACCTTTTATATTTAAAATATCATTTAAATTTATATTACCTTCTGATAATTTATCACAATGTTTTATATAATCATTATTTTGTACTAAAATTTGTTTAGAAGTTTTTATTTTATATATTTTTTTTTTATCTAAAAGATTAGATTTAATTATAATTTTAATATTACCTTTATTAATATTACCATATTTTACAATACCATCTATTTCAGATACTATAGCTGAATTTAATGAATTTCTAGCTTCAAATAATTCTGATAATCTTGGTAAACCTCCTGTAATATCTCTAGATTTAGAATATTTTCTAGGTATTTTTATTAAAATTTTACCTTTTTTAATTTTTTCTTTATTTTTAACATTTAAATATGAACCTATTGGTAAATTATAATTATTTAATATTTTATTATTATTATCAATAATTGATAAACTAGGTATAATATCTTTATTTTTACATTCTATTATAATTTTATCATTAAAACCTGTTTTTTCATCAGTATAAGATTTATATGATTTATTTTTTATAATATTATTATATTTTATAATTCCATTATGTTCAGATATTAAAATTACATTATATGGATCCCATTTATAAATTTTATCACCTATTTTTATTAAATCATTATTTTTAAAATATAAAATACTACCATAAGGTATATTATTTTTAAATAATATTTTATTATTCTTTATTATTCTAAATTCAGTTAATCTAGAAACTACTCTATATATATATTTTTTTTTTTTCTTTTTTTTAATAAATTTTAAATTTTTATATTTTATATAACCTTTATATTTTGATAAAAATTCATCTTTTTCTGAAATATCACTAGCTGATCCCCCTACATGAAATGTTCTTAAAGTTAACTGTGTACCTGGTTCACCTATTGATTGAGCTGCTATAATACCAACATTTTCTCCTAATTGTATTATTTTATTATTAGATAAATTAGTACCATAACATTTAGAACATATTCCATATTTAGTTTCACATGTTAATGGTGAACGAATAATAATTGATGAAATTTTATATTTTTTTATAATTTTTATAATTTTATTATTTATTATTTTATTTTCTTTTATTATAATTTTATTTTTATAATATATATTAAATAATATTACTCTACCTAATATTTGATTTTTATAAAATTTATTTTTTATTTTTATTCCTTTTATAGTTTTACAATCATCTTCTTTTATTATTACATCTTGAGCTACATCTACTAATCTTCTAGTTAAATATCCAGCATCAGCAGTTTTTAAAGCTGTATCGGCTAAACCTTTTCTAGCACCATGAGTAGAAATAAAATATTCTAATACTGATAAACCATCTAATAAATTAGATATAATAGGATTTTCTATAATTTCAGAATTATTATTATCATTATATAAATTATATTTTTTAGGTTTAGCTATTAAACCTCTAATACCTGATAATTGTCTTATTTGTTCTTTAGAACTTCTAGCACCTGAATCTAACATCATAAATACTGAATTAAATCCTTTATTATCATTTTTCATTTTATTTATAACAATATTAGTAATTTTTGTAGTAGTTTTACTCCATTCATCAATAATTTGATTATATCTTTCATTATTAGTTATTAAACCCATATTATAATTATTAAATATTTTATTTACATTGTTTAATGATTTTAAAACAATTTTTTTTTTTTTTTTAGGTGTTAATATATCTTTAATATTAAAAGATAAACCACCTTTAAAAGCATAATAAAAACCTAAATTTTTTAATGAATCTAAAAATTTTGATGTTATAGGTATATTATTATTATTTAATATTTTTATTATAATTTTATTAATAGAATTTTTATTTATTAATTTATTAAAAAAACCTATTTTTTTTATATTAGGTATAATATTATTAAATAATACTCTACCTACAGTTGTTAATATAATTTTTTTATTAAATATTAATTTAATATTATCATGTAATTTTATTTTTTTTAAATTATAAATCATTATTACTTCATTTAAAGAACTAAAAATTTTAATATTTTTATTTATATTTTTTTTTTTTCTTTTAGTAATATAATATAATCCTAATATAATATCTTGTGTAGGAATTATAATAGGTATACCATTTGAAATATTTAATATATTTTGAGGAGATAACATTAATAATTGTGCTTCTAATATTGATTCATTAGATAATGGTAAATGAACAGCCATTTGATCACCATCAAAATCAGCATTAAAAGCTGAACAAACTAAAGGATGTAATTTTATAGATTTACCATTAATTAATATAGGTTGAAATGCTTGTATACTAAATCTATGTAAAGTTGGAGCTCTATTTAATAATACTGGATGACCTTTAATAATATTTCTTAATATATTCCAAATAAAATTATATTTTTTATTTATAATTTTTTTAGCTGAATTTATATTTTTTACTATACCTCTATCTATTATTACTTTTATTATAAAAGGTTTATATAATTCTAAAGCTATTTCTTTAGGTAAACCACATTCATTTAATTTTAATTTAGGTTCTACTACTATTACTGATCTAGCTGAATAATCTACTCTTTTACCTAATAAATTTTGTCTAAATCTACCTAATTTACCTTTTAAAATATCTGATAAAGATTTTAATATTCTATTAGATTCAGATTTTACAGATAATGTTCTTCTAGAATTATCAAATAATGAATCAACTGATTCTTGTAACATACGTTTTTCATTTTTTAATATTATTTCAGGAGCATTAATATTAATTAATTTTTTTAATCTATTATTTCTAATTATAATTTTTCTATAAAAATCATTTAAATCTGAACTAGCATATTTACCACTATCTAATAATACTAAAGGTCTTAAATCAGGTGGAATAACAGGTAAAATTTTAATTATCATATATTCTAATTTATTATATTTTCTTCCTTTTTTAAATAAATCTATTACATATAATCTTTTTAATATTTCATTTTTATTTTTTATATATTTTTCATATTTTATTTTTTTTTGTAATTTTAAAAATAATTTATTAATATTAATTTTTTTTAAAATATATAAAATAGCTTTACCACCAGTTTCAATTATTAGATCATTTTTATAATTATTATTATTATTAATAATATTTGTATATTCTTCTTCATTAATAATATCATATTTTTTTAATAATTTACCATTTTTTTTTACAATTTTAATATTTTTTAATTTTAATATTATATATTTTTCATAATAAATAATAGATTCTATTTCTTTAGAACTTTTACCTATTAAATAAGATAATTTATTAGGTAAACATCTAAAACTCCATATATGTACAATAGGTACAGATAATTTTATATGACCTATTCTTTTTCTTCTTACAGTATTTTTTGTTATTTCTATACCACATCTATCACAAAAAATACCTTTATATCTTTTATTTCTATATTTACCACATGAACATTCATAGTTTTTAATAGGGCCAAAAATTCTTTCACAAAATAAACCATCAATTTCAGGATTATGAGTTCTATAATTTATAGTTTCAGAATTTAATACTTCACCATATGATTCTTTTAAAATAGATTCAGGTGAAAATAATTTGATTAATATTTTTTTTATCATTTTATAATTTTAATAATTTTAAATTTTTTATTAAAAATTTTTTT